>DASWKP010000378.1:0-6196 GCA_036396575.1 Longimicrobiales bacterium
GCTCGGGCCGGCGAGGCGGCGCGCTCGCCAGGGCGAGACCCCGCGACGCGGCCCTCCTGGTCGGCGTTGTGGCGAGCCTCACCTTCGCCAACGCCCTGGGCAACGGCTTCGCGTACGACGACGTCCACATCGTGGTGGACAACGAGGCCATCCACTCCCTGTCGACACTCCCGGGAGCCCTCGTGCGCCCGTACTGGCCGGGAGACAGGGGCGACCAGCTCGGCCTGTGGCGACCGGTCACCACGGCGCTCCTGGGCATCCAGTATGCTCTCGTCGGGGAGAGCCCCCTCCTCTTCCACCTGATCAACGTCCTGCTCCACGGCCTCGTCTCCGGCCTCGTGGTGCTGGTCCTCGCGGAGCTCCTTCCCCTGCTGGCGGCCCTCCTTGGAGGGCTGGTGTTCGCCGTGCACCCCCTCCACGTGGAGGCCGTGGCCAACGTGGTGGGGCTGGCGGAGCTGTTGCCTGCCGCCCTCTTTCTGGGTGCCTGCCTCGTGGCGCTGAGGGGCGGGGGAGCGGTGCGCGAATCGAGCCCCGCGTCGCGCGGCGCGCCGGGTCCAGCTCCGGGTGCCAGCATCGTGCCTGGCATCGTTCCCGCCATCGGCCCGGCCCGGGCGGCCGGCGTGGCCCTCCTCTATGCGGGGGCGTTCCTGTCGAAGGAGAGCGCCGTCACCTTGCCGGCGGCGATCTTCGTGCTGGACGTGGCGCGCCAGAACATCCGCGTCTCGGACACCCTGGCGTACCTGAGGGCGAGGGCGTGGCTCTACGGCCTGATGGGCGCGGTGGCCGTGGCGGTCTTCCTCGCCAGGATCGCGGTCCTGGGGAGCGTCGCCAACCCTGACGCGGCTCTGGGAGCCGACCTCCTCCGGGAGATCCCCAGGATCTGGACCCTGGGCGTCGTATGGGCGCACTACGCGCGCCTCCTGTTCGCTCCCTTCGAGCTGTCGGCGGACTATGCGCCGGACGTCATCCCGATCCTGACCGTCTGGACGCCCCTCGGGGTGGCCGGAGCGGGGGCGGCGCTGGGGCTCCTTGCCCTCTCCCTGGTGGCGGTTCGACGCCCGGAGCTGTCCCGGCGACGGCTCTCCCTCCGTGTGGTAGGCGTGGCGGTGTTGTGGTTCCTGATCACGGTGTCTCCGGTGAGCAACGTCCTGTTCGTGTCCGGGGTGCTCCTGGCGGAGCGGACCCTGTACCTGCCGTCGGTCGCCCTCGCCGCCGTGGCGGGCTGGGGGCTCGTGGTGATGCTCCGGCGCTGGAGAGGGCGGGCCCTGGCGGCGACTGGAATCCTCCTCCTGCTCCTCGCGGCCAGGTCGTGGACGTGGACACCGGTGTGGGAAAGCACCGAGACGGTGTTCGCTCGCATGATCCAGGACCACCCCGAGTCCGGCCGGTCCCAATGGGTCCTGGGTGACATCCTCTGGTCCGAGGGGCGCATGCCGGAGGCGAGGCGGGCATACCGGTCAGCGGTGCTCCTGCTGGACGGCTCCTATCGGCTCCTCATGGAAGTGGGATGGGCCTCGGTGGACGAGGGGGACGAACGCCTCGGCGAGTTCCTTCTCGAGCGGGCGTGGAACGAGCACCCCGAGTTGGCCAGCGCCCCTCGGAGGCTGGCCATCCTCCACACGCGTCAGGGGCGGCTCGCCGATGCGGAGGCTGCGGCCCGAGGGGCCCTGACGGGCCTGCCGGAGGACGTGTCGACGTGGCACCTCCTGGCGGGTGCCCTCACGGGGCAGGGAGAGTGGCTGGAGGCGATCGAGGCCCGGGAACAGGTCATCGCGCTCGGGGAGGACGAGCATTGGCAGCAATGGCTCTCTCTCGCCAACCTGCGCCTGACGATCGGGGACTCCGTGGCGGCCCGAAGCGCACTGGACTCGGCGCTGGCCCGGGCAGGGTCTCCGGAGGTGGCGGGATGGGTCCAGGAGGGGTTCCAGCGTCTGCTTCCCCCCGTCCCGGACTCATTGTAAATCCCCAGCACTCTTGCAGATCGCCACGGCCAGGGCCTTCGCGTCCGACGTTGCGGGCCCTCTCCTTGATGGGCATAAACGTATGCCTTTGTTGAAGTTACGGGCATTGGCACGCACGGTGGACCCCGGCTTGCTCGTAGAGTGGGTCCAAGTCCCCCTCCATCATCCCCTATTTCCCAGGAGTAACAGATGCGGGACACCAAGGGTTTCACTCTCATCGAGCTGCTCATCGTCGTGGTGATCATCGGGATCCTGGCGGCCATCGCCATTCCGAAGTTCTCCGCAACGCGTGAGAAGGCGTATTACGCCGCGCTCAAGTCGGACATGAAGAACCTCGCGTCGCAGGAGGAGATCTACTATTCCGACCACTACAGCTACACGACCAGCGCCACGGCGCTCGGCTTCGTGCAGTCCGAAGGCGTGAACGTCGCCATCGGCGAAGGCGACTCCAACGGCTGGTCGGCCACCGGAACGCACTCCGGTCTCGACACGAGCGAGGGCTGCGCCCTCTACTACGGTGCCGCCACGGCTCCGACGTCCCCGCTCACGCCCAGCGCGGCGGGTGAGGTGGCTTGCACCGGCTGACCCTGACGCTCTCTGAGCGCGCGCGTCGCCACAACTGATTGGCGAAGCGCAGCCGGTGTGGAGGGGGGGCGCGGTTCCGGTCTCCGGGGCCGTGCCCCTCCCCAACCTCCTACCGAAGTTCCCGAAGTGCCCCCCTCCCCATTTGCCCCGACGCTGAGAGGTCCCATGTCCACGAGAGACGTCCGAGGCTTCACGCTCATCGAGCTGCTCATCGTGGTGGTCATCATCGGGATCCTGGCGTCCATCGCCATTCCCAAGTTCCAGTCCACGAGGCAGCGGGCCTATCGCTCGGCGCTCATGTCGGACCTGAAGAACCTGGCGACCCAGCAGGAAGTGTATCACAACGAGTTTTTCACGTTCTCGACGAGCATGACCTCCCTCGGCGCTACCACCAGTGAAGGCGTGAACGTCGTGATCAACGCGGCCGACAATTCGGGCTGGGGCGCCACGGCCACGCATCAGGGCATCACGACGGGCCAGTGTGGCATCTACCATGGGAACGCGGCCCCGTCGACGGGCGATCCGGCTAGCGTCGTCGGCGTAGTGACCTGCAACTTCTGAGTGGGATTCGGGCATTTGCCCGGCCGGCCCTCCAGCGTCACATTCCCGCCAGCAGCGACCCGTCACCGTCCGAGCCTGGCGGCCGCATAGGGATGCTCGTCACGCCCTCCTCGATGACCCGTCGCCGAGTCCGGTCTTCCCGCCCCGCGAGGTGGTCCCCCATGCGCGACCGTACCGGTTTCACCCTGATCGAGATGCTCATCGTCGTCGTGGTCATCGGGATCCTGGCGGCCATCGCCATTCCCCGGTTCACCGCATCCCGCAACAAGGCGTACCGCTCGGCCGTGGTCTCGGACCTGAGGAACCTGTCCAATCACGAGGAGTTGTATCACGGCAGGTACCTCACCTACTCGACGAGCCTGGCGGACATCGGCGCCGTCAGCACCGAGGGGGTCAACACCGCGATCAGCGTCGCGACCAGCGACGGATGGGGTGCGACCGCGACCCATGACGGCATCCCCAACGGGCAGTGCGGCATCTTCGTGGGGGACGCACCGGCGTCCAGCGGGGATCCGGCCACGACCGCCGGCGTGGTCACCTGCAACTACTGATCCGCCGTCGGGGCCCCCGGGGTAATGCCCCCTTCCTCTCCTCTGCGCCGCGAGCTGCTTTTCGCGCTGGCCTTCCTGTTCGGGGGCGCCCTGCTCCTGAGCGTCGTGGGTCTGTCCACGCTGCTGCCGGTATTTGCCGATCCGGCCGAGGCCCTGATCTACCTCGTGGTCCTGTTCGCCGTGGACCTGGCGGTGGTCTTCGCCTTCGCGGCCGACTTCCTCAGGCGCAACCTGGTCCGTCCTATCGAAGACCTGGTGGAAGACGTCAAGCGCATCGCTGACGGCGATCACGGGCATCGGGTCCGGGCCATGCCCAGCGCGGAGTTGGGCAGCATCGAGGAGAACGTCAATGCGATGGCGGACCACCTCCTGAGGGATCGCCAACTCCTGGCCACCAACGTCCGGTCCCTCGAGCGCTCCAACCAGGAGCTGGTGGAGGCACGTGACCAGATCCTGCGCTCGGCGCGCCTGGCCTCGGTGGGTGCCCTGGCCGCCGGGATCGCCCACGAGGTGGGTAACCCGCTCAGCGCGATTCTCGGGTACGTCGATGTGGCCAGGTCCCGCGCGGAGAGGGAGGGCGCCGGCACGGAGCTCTTCGGCGCCATCCGCGGAGAGGCCGAGCGCATCGACCGCATCGTCCGCAGTCTCCTGGATTACGCCCGGCCGGGCAACGCGGGTTTGGCGTCGGTGGATCCCGCGTCGGTGTTGGGCCGGGTCCGGGAGCTCCTCGAGGCCCAGGGCAAGCTCGACGCGGTCACCGCGGAGTGGGACGTGGAGGAGTCGGGGCTTCGGGTGGACGTCGAGGCGCACCGACTGGAGCAGGTGATCGTCAATCTCCTGCTCAACGCCGCGGACGCCCTGGAGCACACGCCCCACGGCAGGATCCGCATCCGCCTCGCCTTCGAGACCGGCGGGGCTCACGGCCTTCCGGCGCGGCGCGAGTCGGACCCTCTGGACGCCACGTTCGCCCATCGTCGCCGTGAGGCGAGGAACGGTGGGGGGCTGAGCGGGGAGCGGCCCGAGCGGCTGGGTTGGGTGGTCATCACGGTCCGGGACAACGGCCCCGGCATACCCGGGGACGATCTGGACGCCGTGTTCGACCCGTTTTTCACGACCAAGCCGCCTGGGAAGGGCACGGGTCTGGGACTATTCGTGTGCGCCCGCCTCATCGAGGGGATGGGAGGCACCATCGCGGTGGCGAACGGCGTCGATGGCGGCGCGGTCTTCACGGTGCGGCTGCCCGCCGCGGGTGGACCTTCCGGAGGAGACGAACCGCGGTGAGGATCCTCGTGGTTGACGACGACGCCGGCCTGCGCAAGTCGCTGGGCCTTATCCTGGGCGACGCGGGCCACGACGTGAACGCCGCGCTCGACGGAGAAGAGGGTCTGTCGTTGGCCGCCTCCTGGAGACCGGACATGATCCTGTGCGACGTGCGCATGCCGGGAGTGGATGGACTCGAGTTCCTGGAGCGCTATCGGGAGGCGGGGGGCGAGGCGTTGGTCATGGTCATGACGGCCTATGGAACCATGGAGCTGGCCGTTGAGGCCATGAAGCGGGGCGCCTACGACTACCTCCCTAAGCCCTTCGGGGCCGACGAGGTGCTGCTCACCCTCCAGAAGGCCGAGGAAAGAGAGCAACTCCGCCACGAGGTCGCCCGCCTGCGAGGGGAGGTTCGCGCCGACGCCCGCTTCGGAGAGATCGTGGGGCGCTCGACGTCCATGACCCGTGTCCTCGAGGTGGCCGCCCGAGTGGCACGCCATGCCTCCCCCGTCCTCATCACCGGGGAGACGGGGACCGGCAAGGAGCTCGTGGCTCGACTGATCCATCGGGAGAGCGGGCGCGAAGGGGCTTTCGTTCCCGTCAACTGCGGTGCCGTACCCGAGACGCTTCTGGAATCGGAGTTCTTCGGCTACGTGCGGGGGGCCTTTACGGGCGCCGACCGGGACCGGGAGGGCCTCTTCGAAGCGGCCACGGGGGGGACCCTCCTTCTGGACGAGGTCGGAGAGCTGCCGGGCAGCCTCCAGGTCAAGCTGCTCCGGGCCCTCCAGGAGGGCGAGGTCCGGCGCATCGGGAGCCACGAGGTGGTCCGGGTGGATGCGCGCGTCGTGTCCGCGACCAACCGGGACCTCGAGGCCGAGGTCGGCAAGGGGGCGTTCAGGGAGGATCTCTACTACCGCCTGGCGGTGATCCCCATCCATCTGCCTCCACTCCGCATGCGGACCGAGGAGATCCCCGAGTTGGCCGCGCACCTCCTCGATCGCCATCAGCGGCGTCTGGGAGTCGAAGTGGACGGCATCGCCAGCGAGGCCATGGAGCTGCTTCTCGCCTACTCGTGGCCCGGGAACATCCGCGAGCTCGAGAACGTGCTCGAAAGGGCCCTCGTGCTGTGCGACCACGCTCGCCTCGAAGCCGGAGACCTTCCGGAGCGTGTTCGGCGGCCCGAGACGCCCCCGCTTCCGGGGGACGACCCCGACGACCTGTCCGTGAAGCGCCAGGCGGCCGAGCTGGAGCGGCGCCTGATCCGTCGCGCCCTGGAAC
>DASWKP010000379.1:0-8386 GCA_036396575.1 Longimicrobiales bacterium
GGCCTGCCGGCGATGTGCCAGACGTGCTGCGCAACGTGTCCATGCGCACGCTGGACCTGGCCCTCCTGCAGGCCGGGGCCGGAGTGAAGGGCGAGTTCGAGAACCGCCTCAAGGGACTCATCGAGGAGGTGAAGTCCTCGCCGACGCCGATCATCCTCTTCATCGACGAGGCCCACACGATGATCGGGGCCGGGGGGCAGGCGGGGCAGGGCGACGCCGCGAACCTCCTCAAGCCGGCCCTGGCCCGGGGCGAGCTGCGCACGGTGGCCGCCACCACATGGTCCGAGTACAAGAAGTACTTCGAGAAGGACCCGGCCCTCACCCGCCGCTTCCAGATCATCAAGGTCGAGGAGCCCGGCGAGCCCCAGTGCATGGTCATGATGCGAGGCGTGGTGCCGTCCCTCGAGGCCCACCACGGCGTGCGCATCCTGAACGACGGCATGGTCGCGGCCGTGAGTCTCTCTCACCGCTACCTGCCGGACCGCTCCCTGCCGGACAAGGCCGTGTCCGTGCTGGACACGGCGTGCGCGCGCCTGGCCCTTGGCCAGAGCTCGACGCCGGCGGCGGTGGAAGACGCCCGCCAGCGCCTTCAGGATCTGGAGGTCCAGGAGCGGGTCCTGGCCCGGGAGGAGGCCGCCGGGGAGGACCACGGCGACCGGCGCGAGACCATCTCCACCGAGCGCCAGGAGACCGGAGTCAGGCTGGCCGAGCTGACCGAACGCTGGGAGAAGGAGCGGGAACTGGTGGGGCGGATCCGCGCCGTGAGGTCGAAGCTCGAGGACAGCGTGGACGGCCCTCCGGGTGGCGCGGCCGCGGCGGAAGCGGCGTCCGGAGACGCCGAGGAGCCAGAAGGAGAGACGGACGAGGCCGGGGCGGCCGCCCCCGCGGGCGACGGCGGCGGTGAAGGCGCCGTGGACATTCCCGAGCCACCCGCGTCGGACTTCCCGGACGACCCGGAGGTCCTGAGGTCCATGCTCAAGGAGCTGAACGCTGAGTTGGAGGAGATGCAGGGGGAGGAGCCCCTGATCCCCGTGGTGGTGGACGCGGAGTTGGTGAGCCAGGTCATCTCCGGATGGACCGGCATTCCCGTGGGCAAGATGCTCCGGGACGACGTGGCCACCGCGTTGAGCCTGGAGAGCCTTCTGGGCGCTCGCATCATCGGGCAGCACCACGCGCTGGAGGGCATCAGCCACCGCATCCGCACGTCGCGCGCGGGCATCGAGGATCCCAGCAAGCCGAAGGGCGTGTTCCTGCTGGTCGGGCCCAGCGGCGTGGGCAAGACCGAGACCGCCCTGGCGCTGTCGGACCTGCTCTACGGCGGGGAGGACAACCTCATCACCATCGCCATGTCGGAGTTCCAGGAGGCCCACACGGTCTCCACGCTGAAGGGCTCCCCTCCGGGCTACGTCGGCTACGGAGAGGGGGGCGTCCTGACCGAGGCCGTGCGGCGGCGGCCCTACTCCGTGGTGCTGCTGGACGAGATCGAGAAGGCGCATCCCGACGTGCTGGAGCTCTTCTTCCAGGTCTTCGACAAGGGGCGCATGGAAGACGGCGAGGGCCGCCTCATCGACTTCAAGAACACCATCATCATCCTGACCAGCAACGCGGGCACGGACACCCTCATGGCCATGACGCAGGACGAGGAGACGCTGCCCTCGCCCGAAGGGCTGGTGAAGGCGTTGAAGCCCGAGCTGAACAAGATCTTCAAGCCGGCTTTCCTGGGGCGCACGGTGATCATTCCGTTCTTCCCCATCCGGGACGAGGCGCTCAGGACGATCATCGACCTCAAGGTGGGCAAGGTCCAGCGGCGGCTGCGGGCGGCGCACGGAATCGGCCTCTCGCTAACCGAGGCCGTGAAGGACGAGATTGCGGCGCGCTGCACAGAAGTGGAAAGTGGAGCCAGGAACGTGGACAACATCCTGACCAACACCGTGCTGCCTTCCATCTCGCGGGTCATCCTGGAAGCGCTCGTGGAGGACGTGATGCCCGAGACGATCCAGGTGGAGATGGGCGATGGCGGGGAGTTCACGTACTCCCTCTGATTCGACGGAGCTTCACGCATGAGCGCTCGGACCTTCTACCCGGACATCCTCGAGGAGCACCTCGGGGAGATGGACGTGCTCTGGGGCTCATGGCTTCACGCCATCCGCTCCAGCGAGCACTCCATGTCCGACGTGGCCGAGCTCGAGGAACGGACGCTCGCCCATCTGTCGGGCGTTACGGCGGTTGGCGAGGCTGCCATGCCCATGCTCACCGAGTGGTTGGCCCGTGACGAGCGCGGTGCCGCGTTCGCGGGCGCCAGGGGCCTCCTGGAGCTGCGCAGGCCGGACGCGGAGCAGAGGGTGCTGGACCGGGTGCGGCGGGCTCGGGGCCCCGCGCTGGACGGCGTGCGGTGGGCTCTGTCCCAGGGGCCCCTCTCTCCGGTGGGCCTGAAGGTCCTGCGCTCGCTGGTCGAAGGGCCGGATGAGATGGCATCCGTGGCGGCCGAGGCCCTGGCGTTCCAGGGCCAGCTCGAGGTGTCCCAGGGCCGGCTCCTGAGCTTCCTGGAGTGCCACGATCCCACCGTGAGAGCCGGGGGATGGAGGCTCGTTGGCGCCACGGTGACGCCCACCACGGCTCACCACTTCGCCGAGGCTCTGCGGGACGGCGACTCGACCGTGCGTACGGCCGCCATGGAAGCCGGTGCCTGGTGTGGGGTGCCGGGCGTTCTGGTCGTGTGCCGCAGGATGGCCCAGGACCCCACACCAGAGGATCTGGGCATTCTCGAGCTCCTCGCCGCTCTCGGGTCGGCGGAGGACCTGCCGGCGCTGTCGAACGTGGTGTCCAGGCCGGACCTGGGTCCGCGCCGCTTCCGGCTCGCGGCCTCGTACGGGCACCCTGGGCTGATGGACACGGTGCTCGACGCCATGGGGAGCGGCGATGCGCCCTCCGCGGCCGAGGCGGGTAGGGCCTTCGAGCGTGTGGCCGGCAGGAGGATCGAGTGGCGGGTGGCGCCCGGTTCCGGGGACGGGGCCAGGGTGCCCGACGCCGAGGAAGCGCGGATGGTGTGGGCGTCGGTGCTCGGGGCCGTGGGTGGAGCAACGCGCGTCTGTCACGGAATCGACATGGAGCGCCCCATCAACCCGGGGGTGTTTCAGCGCTTCGACATGCTGTCCCGGTGGGAGACGTTTCTGCGGAGCCGCTACCACGGATCCTGGGAGGGGTCGCCCCTGGCCCTGGCGCGCTTCCCGCAGGCCGGCTGAAAACTCGCCACCCGCCGGGGCCGCGACCCGCGACAACGCTTGACGGGAGTTCGGTTTGGGAGTATTCCGTATCTTCCGGTTTACTGCCCTCTCGACCGAAACCACGTGATCCCGTGGGGACGTCATCCATGGCCGTCTGCCCCACTTGTCAGGCTCCCGCTCCTCCGGACGCCGCATGGTGCGTCCAGTGCGGCGCCTCACTGACCAGCGCTCAAGCCGAACCGATGCAGGCTCCGGCCTCTCGGTTCTGCCCCCAATGCGGTGGGCTCAATGAATTGGGGAACAAGT
Organism: Longimicrobiales bacterium; assembly: GCA_036396575.1. Lineage (GTDB taxonomy): Bacteria > Gemmatimonadota > Gemmatimonadetes > Longimicrobiales > Gaopeijiaceae > DASWKP01. The sequence continues at coordinate 3,531 of DASWKP010000379.1, forward strand.
TCTGTACCCAGTGCGGCGGAAAGATGGAGACGGGCGCGGTGGCGCCGGCCGCCGCGCCGGTGGAGCCCCCCCCAGCGCCAGGGGGAGACGAAGGCGGAGACACGCGCCGCCTGGAAGCTCCTCCCGACTGGGACAAGGTGAGGGTTACCCACCTGCTCCCCTCCGACCACCAGATCCACGAGTTCATGCGCCGATTGAGGATCGGCCGGGACAACGGCGACCTGTGCGTCCCGGGAGACCCGTTCCTGTCGTCGAAGCACGCCGAGGTGAGGAGGGAGCAGGGGCAGTTCGTTCTGTACGACCTGGGATCGCGGAACGGCACCTACGTCCAGATCCGGGATCCGATCGAGCTCCAGGCCGGAGACGAGCTCATGATGGGCCGCCAGATCCTGCGCTTCCAGCAGGCCGACGAATCGGCGGAGGCGGTGGGGGGCGGCACCGCGATGGGGGCCACGCGGCCCCTGGGCGCTCCCCAGCAATTCGGGCCTCGCCTGGTGCGGGTGATCGAGGGAGGCAAGGTTGGGGAGACGTTCCTACTGGGCCAGGGACGCAGCCTCATCGGTCGGGACGAGGGAGACATCTGCCTGGCGGACGACCCGCTGCTGTCCGGGATCCATGCCAGCGTGACGTTCGAGCAGGCCACGTCGGGGCACTACGCCCACGTCGTGCGCGACGAGAACAGCCGGAACGGAGTGTTCATCAAGATCCGGGATGGCTGGCCCCTCAAGAAGGGGGATAAGTTCACCGTGGGTCGTCAGGTCTTCCGTTTCGATGCGGAGGGTGGTGAATGACGATGTCGTTCAAGAGCCCGGAGCCAGCATGAAGTATTGTCCAACGTGCGGCGACACATTCGGGGACGAGGTCAAGTTCTGCCCCAAGGACGGGTCCGCCCTGACGCAGAGGGGACAGACGGGCGACCCCATGATCGGCAAGCGGCTCCTGGGCAAGTGGGAGGTGCTGAGCAAGATCGGGGCGGGTGGCTTCGGAACCGTCTACAAGGTCAGGGACGTGCGCCTGAACCACGTGGAGGCCCTCAAGGTCTTCGACAGGCGCCGCCTGCATCCCGACGAGGCGGAGGAGGCCCTCGCGCGCTTCCAACGAGAGGCCATGCTGCTCAAGCCCCTGGGCATCAAGTCCCAGCACATCGTGGGGCTGTCGGCCTTCGAGGAGGATCCCGAAGAGGGCCTCCTGTACTTCACGATGGAGTACGTGGACGGCGAGAACCTCTCCCAGCTCCTCATCAAGGACGGGCCTCTGCCGTGGTTGCGGGCCTTTCCCATCATGGATCAGGTCCTGGACGCCCTCATAACGGCCCACGAGGATGACATCGTCCACCGGGACATGAAGCTCGAGAACATCATGATCACCAAGGACAAGCGCGGTGATGATGTGGCGAAGGTTCTCGACTTCGGAATCGCCAAGCCACTGGGGCAGCAGAGCCTCACGAACCTGGCCTTGGGCGGTCCCGGGACGCCGGGCTACGCCGCGCCGGAGCAGCTCGAGGCGGGGGAGATCGACCAGCGCACCGACCTCTTCGCCCTGGGCGTCGTCTACTACGGCGTGCTCACCGGCCGGGAGCCGTGGCTCGGGGGCGTGATCACCGAGCCCACGTCGAAGGGCCTGGTCATCATGACCCAGACCCTCAAGGGCGATCCCATCCCGCCGCGGAAGTGGAACGAGGACATCCCCGAGTGGGTGGAGACGTTCATCTTCAAGCTCATGGAGAAGCGGCCCGAGGACCGCTTCCAGACGGCGTACGAGCTGCGGGAGTTCATCCGGGATCACATGAGGGGGCCGGCGCCGCAGGTTGCCGTGACGCCGGACTTCGCCTCGCTGACCGTGACCACCGTGGACCCGTCCTCGGGCGGGATCGTGGACGGCGTCGCCATCCGCGTGCGCCGGGGCAGGAAGGTGGTGGCCGAAGGCCGCTCGCCCTGGACGGCCGACTCCCTGGAACCTGGCCGCTACGAGATCGAGATCCGGGACTCCTCGTACGAGATGGACTCGCGCGAGGTGGATCTGGTCGTGGGCTCGGTGGCCGACGTCAAGCTCAACTCCGTGGTCAAGGTCCAGGATCTCGGCGCGGTCGAGATCGTGGCCTACGGAGACGAGGAGGGGGTCGAGGTCCGGCTTCGGCAAGGCCGCAAGACCGTGGCCGAAGGGCTCACGCCCTGGGTCAACGAGGAGCTGGTGATCGGCGAGTACGAGGTCCAGGTCGTCGACAAGCGCTTCAAGCGCACCAGTCGCCACATCCGCATCGCCAAGGGCGAGACCACCACCGCCAAGATGGGCCTCAAGGAAGCCACCTTCTGGGACAACTTCGGCAACTATATCATGGCGGGCGGTGGTACCGTAGCGGCCGCCATCATCATCGGGGTCACGATGAGTGGGGGTGGGGACGGGGGCGCCGCCATTCCGGTCGAGGACTTCCGGGCGGCCCTGGAGGCCGGGGACGTCAGCGCGGCCCGGGTTCGCAACGGCCGGGTGTCGGGCTTCCTCAACACGGCGGACGGAGAGGCGGCCTATCAGGTGGACCTGGCGGGTGTTCCCCTACAGGATCTGGTGCGGCGTCTCGAAGGGGCCGGAATTCTGGGCGCGGCCACGGGGGAGGGCTCCGTGATCTTCCGTCCGGTGGACGCGGAGACGTCGGAGGTCGTGAACGAGAGCATCGAGGTCACACTGTCCGATGCGGAGGCGTCCGCCATCTGCGAGGGTCCCTGCCCGCTGGGGCAGGAGGTCCCCGTCTCGGCCGGGTTCTATACGCTGGGGTCGCAACTGGGGGGACAGTTCGTCCTGCAGGGGATGATTCTGAGGGACCCCGAGCAGGTGTACGCCGAGGAAGCGCTGGCCGCGGACGCCACTCGCTTCTTCGTGCCCGGTGACGACCAGGTGGAGGTTCTGGTGCGGCTGGGAAGGTCGCAGTTGGGCCTCAACCTCCAGGAGGCCCGGTCGGCGTTGACAGCGGGCAACCTGCGCTCGGCGGTCACCTACCTGCGTTCCGTCCGCCAGGAGGATCCGTCCAACGCGACGGCCGGCGAGATCGCGGCCGACATCGCACGCGCGGCGATCGGCGCGGACGATCCGAACTCGGCTCGGGATGCCATCCAGGAGCTGAGCGCGATCGATGCGAGTTCCTCGCAGATCCAGGTCCTTCTGTCCGGGCTGGGCGACCTCTACGCGAGTCAAGCGGACAGATTGCTGGAGAGCGGCGGCAACTGGAGCCTGCCCCTGGGTCTGTGCGACACGTACGTGGAGGGCCACGCCCGCTGCGCCAGCGTGAGGGGCCGGGCCGAGGCCCAGTCGCAGCAGCAGGATCCGAACGAGGAAGTGACGGAGACGGTGGCCAGACGTACGCCCGACGATCTGGCGGACGAACAGCTCGCGGCCGCGCGGCGAGCCCTGGCCCGGAATGATCTGGATGGCGCGGGCGCAGCCGCGAACGACTGCTTGGCCTTCCGGGCCGGTGATTCGGCGTGCCAGGGCATCCTGGACACCATCGGCGAGCGTCAGGCGGCGGCCGCCCTTCAGCGCCAGGTGGACGGGTACCTGAACAACGCCCGGGAGCGCCTCGCCAGCGCCAACTTCGAAGGGGCCCGCCAGGCGATCGCGAACTGCATCCGCATGGATGCGGGCAACGCTTCCTGTCAGCGCTTCGAGGCGGACATCGATGCCGCCGAGGCCCGCGAAACGCAGCTCCGGGATCTGCGGACCCGGGCCCAGACCGAGCTTGCGGCTCGTCGGTACGCCGAGGCGCGCACGCTGGCCGGCGAGTGCCTGGCTCTGGCCGCGAACGACTCTTCGTGCCGCGACATCGACTCCCGGGCTCAGCAGGCCGAGCGGGATGCGGCGGATGCGGCCGCGGCCGAGTCGCGCCGGGCGCGCGCGGACTCGCTGCTCCGCGCCGCTCAGGCTGCCCTGAGCGGTAACGACCTGGCCGGAGCCGACCGCATGGCGAGCGAGTGTCTGGGTCTGGACAGCGGCCGAACGGCATGCCAGACCGTGCGGGACGACGTGGCCGAGGTCCGGAGCCGGCCGGCGGCGCCGGCCGTGGCTGGGCTGTCCATCGTGAGGGCGGGAATGCAGGGGGATGAGATCGGACGCACGGCCGAGGTCGTGCTGGGCTTCACGGCCTCAGGGCCTCCCAACACGTCGTTCTGCGTCGCGGCGTTCTTCTCCGCCTCGGACGGGCGGACACTGCGACCCAAGTCCGACGAGTACACGGTGGGAGGTCGGGTCGCGACCTACCAGGTCCTGGCTTTGACTTCGAACTCCCAGCAGGAGGCGGCCTACTCCCTGACCCTCCCCGCGGACGAGCTGCGCATCGAGAACACCGGAGACCACCGCCTCTCGGTCGAGGTGGGGATCTGGAGCGGGTCGTGTCCGCCCAGCGGTCCACCGTCGGGGGCCATGTCCAACGCCGTTGCCCAGACGTGCATTGCCCGGGACTTCGGCGGGGACTGGTACCCGGAGTGCGGCGAGGAGAGGCCGGACCGATGAGCGTTGAGGGGCTCAGGGACGCGTCCCCGGTGAAGCTGGTCGTGGGTGCGGTGACCGATGTGGGACGGTCCCGCGATCACAATGAAGATGCCTTTCTGGTATGGAACCTGAAGGCGGGTCAGGCACCCCTGGGGCTGGAGCGGGCCGGAACGTTCTCGGACGAGGACGGGATCGTCATGGCGGTCTGCGACGGGATGGGAGGCGCAGCCGCCGGCGAGCGTGCCAGCGCCATCGCCGTGGACACGCTAGCCAGTCGCTCCGCCCGGCTGGGCTCCGACCTCCTGGGCAGGCCCGACGAGTTCGGCGACTGGCTGTGCGGCAGCGTGACGGAGGCCGACCGGCGGATCCTGGACGAGGCG
>DASWKP010000380.1:0-3512 GCA_036396575.1 Longimicrobiales bacterium
TGGCCTGCCGTTCATCGGAGGGCTCCTCCTCATCGCGACGGCCCCGTCCGTGGGCGTCCTCCTCGTGGCCCTGGCACTCCTGGCCGTGGGCTTCGGCGGCACCTTGCCCAGCGTCGTGAGCCTCCTGAGCCTCCGCGCGCCGGAAGACGTGCAGGGTGGCATCCTGGGGCTGGGCCAGAGCGTGGGCTCGTCGGCCCGCATCCTGGGCCCCGTCCTGGCCGGGTGGGCCTTCGACCACCTGGGCGTGGGCTGGCCCTACATCGGCGGGGCGGCGGTGGCGTTCCTGGCCCTCGCCGCGTCCTTCACGTTGCGGCAGCCCGGATCGGTCGCTGGGAAGGCGGGGGCCGCCCCGACGCTGGTGGCCCGGCCATGACCGAGATGGGTCTCGACCTGTCGCCCGGAACCCGGGACCTCCTGGCCAACGTCGTGGTCGTCCTGTGCGAGCCCAAGGACGTCGTGAACATCGCGGCCGTCATCCGCGCCATGAAGAACATGGGCCTGTCCCGGCTCCGCCTCGTGGACCCCGTGGAGTTGGACGCCTGGCGCATCGAAGGCATTGCCCACCGCACCACCGAGATCGTGGACGCGGCCGAGACATTCTCCTCCCTCGACGAGGCGGTGGCGGACACCGTCTTCGTCGTGGGAACGACGGCCCGGGCGCGCACCGCCGGACGCAACTACGTCCGGCCCGACGAGGTGGCCCCGATCCTGGTGGACCGGGCTCTCCAGGGCCCCGTGGCGCTGGTCTTCGGGCGGGAGGACCGGGGCCTCACCAACACCCAGCTCGACGTGTGCCACCAGGTCGCCATCGTTCCCACGGACCCCGGTTACGGGAGCCTCAACCTGGCCCAGGCGGCCCTCATCCTCATGTACGAGGTGCTGCTGGCCGCGGGCGGCGGCGAGCAGGATCTCCCCGTCGGGCGCAGGGCCACGCGTGCCGCCACTCGCGAGGAGCTCGAGCAGATGTACGGGGCGCTGGAAGCGGGGCTGGCGCGTCTGGACTTCTTCAAGGCTCGCAAGCCGCAGTCGGTGCTTACGACGCTCCGCACGATCCTGGGCCGTGCCGAGCTCGATCTCAGGGAGTCCAGGCTCGTGCGGGCGATCGGGTTCGAGATCTGCCACTACCTGGACCGTGTATGCCCGGCGAGCGAGCAGGAAGACTCGAAAACCTAGCGGTGCGCCCGCGCGCGAGGGGTCGCCGCTGTTGTTCGGCCGCCGGGGCGTGACCTATCTTGATTCAGCCTGTGGTCAGGCCGCGCGTCAATCATCGCCCCCCCCCGGGACGCGAGCGTCGTCCGTATGCACCAGAACCGCTCCTGATGGAAGCCGCTGGCTCCACGACGTCGCGCCTCGCCGAGCGATATCGAGCACTCCTCGATATCGGGCGTACGCTCGCGGGGACCCTGAGCCGGGAGGAGCTCTTCCGCACGATCTATCGGGAGACGGCCGCGGTGCTCGAGGCGGCAGGCTTCTACATCTCCATGTACGATCAGGCCCGCGACCTGGCCACCATCGTCTTCTACGCGGACCGGGGCCAGGAGCGCCGCGTCGAAATCTCGTATCGCGGCTCGGACAGCGAGGTGATTCGGGAGGCCAAGCCCGTTCTGATCGATGACCGGGTGGACCTGCGCTCCCTCCTGGTCCTGGGCGACGAGAGCTCCGAGGTCACGCGGGCCGCCATCTCGGCGCCCCTTCTGCACAAGGGCCGGGTCCTGGGAGCCATCAGCGCCCAGAGCTACGAGGCCGGCGGCTACACACAGGCCGACCTGGAGCTGCTCCAGGGCATCGCCGACATCGCCGCCGTGGCGGTGGAGAACGCCTATTTCGTGGCCGAGCTGGAGCGGCAGCGCAGGGAGGCCGAGCAGATCGAGGAGATCGGCCGGGCCCTCACCAGCTCCCTGGACACCATCGAGGTGCTTGCCAAGGTGATCGAGTCGGCGCTGGCCCTCATTCAGGCCGACGGCTGCACGGTCTGGTTGATCGAGGACGGGATCGCCCGCGTGGGCGCCTCCGACGGCCGCATCGCTCTGCCCCTAGGACTCGAGTGGCGCATCACCGAAGCCGTGCACCAGCGCCTGATCGCCGAGAAGCGGCCGCTGGTCGTGGAGGACCTGGCCACCAGCCCGCTGGTGCCGGACGATCTTCGGGAACACCTCGAGGCCGGATCGGGCCTGGTCGTGCCGCTGTTGGTCGAGGGCGAAGTGGCCGGCGCGCTGTCGGCGGGCAGCCGTGAGCTGCGGCACTTCGACGACGAGGACACGCGGATCCTGAACCGCCTGGCGTCCCAGGCCTCCGTCGCCCTGGAGAACGCCCGGCTCCACTCGTCACTCCAGGCCCTGTCCCTCACCGACCCCCTCACGGGCCTGCCCAACCGCCGACACCTCCAGATGCACCTGTCGAGGGAGGTGGCCGCGGCCCGGCGGGGCCGGCCCATGGTGGTGGTCCTGTTCGACCTGGACAACTTCAAGGGCTACAACGACTCCAGGGGCCACCTGGCCGGCGATGACGCCCTCCGGGCCTTCGGGCAGATCCTGGCCGATGAGAACCGCGCCATGAACCTCGTGGCCCGCTACGGTGGGGACGAGTTCATCGCCGTCCTGTCCGAGTCCACGGCGGAGGGCGCGGAGCCCTACGTCCGCCGGGTGCAGGTGCGTGTGGGGGCGGATCCCATCCTGTCCCCGGCCAACATCACCGTGAGCTGCGGCCTCGCGGAATTCGACCCGGAGCACATGAGCTCGATGGAGGACATCATCCACGCCGCCGACGACGGCCTCTATGCTCGCAAGGCGGAGCGCCCTCCCAAGGTCGAGCCCTGACGGACCCGACGGACCCCGGCACCCCCGCTTCCCCGCGGGAGCTCCTGGCCGCCGCTGAGGCCTTCGCCCGCGAGGCGGGGGCAGTCACGCTCCGGCACTTCGGCGGCCGCGTCCGTCACGACGACAAGGCCGACGGTACGCCCGTGACCGTCGCGGACCGGGAGGCCGAAGAGCTGCTCCGTGACCGCATCGAGGGTCGCTTTCCCGGTCACGGCATCCTGGGCGAGGAGTTCGGGGAGTCGCCGGCTCGCGTTCCCGTGCGCTGGATCCTGGACCCCATCGACGGGACCCGCTCCTTCATGCGGGGCGTCCCCCTCTACGGCGTCCTCATCGGTGTCGAGGTGGACGGCGAGCCAGCCGTGGGCGTGGCCCACTTCCCGGCGCTGGCGGAGACGGTGGCGGCGGCCACGGGCTTGGGCTGCCGCTGGAATGGATCGCTCTGCACCGTGTCTCCCGTGACCGACGTACGGCAGGCGCTGATCCTCACGACGGACCCCGTGCAAGCGGACTCGAGCCCGGTGTCGCGCGGGTGGCAGGAGCTGTCGGCGCGCGCGGCTCTCGTGCGCACCTGGGGCGATTGCTACGGACACATCCTCGTGGCCACCGGACGCGCCGACGTGATGCTGGACCCCGTCCTGTCGCCGTGGGATGCCGCTCCGCTTCTGACGATCCTCACGGAGGCGGGGGGCCGCTTCA
>DASWKP010000381.1:0-7182 GCA_036396575.1 Longimicrobiales bacterium
GGGCAGGCTGCGCTCGGATCCGTCCGCCTCAACGGTGTATCCCCCGAACACGTAGACGCGGCCACCGACGGCCTGGGCCGTGGCCGCGAGCCTCCCCGGGCCGGGGACCGGGGCCACCTCCCGCCAGGCGGCGCTTCCCACGTCCCAGCGGAACGCCCAGGTCACCACGCCCGCCGAGGTCTTCGAAGCGTCCAGTCCCAGAAAGCTGAACACGGCCGGGCCGGCAGAGGTCTCCACGCCCACGACCGCGTTGTTGGTCACGGGCCGGGGCAGGGCGGGGGCGTCCTGCCAACCCGGACCGACCTGGAACAGAAGCGCCAGAGCGAACGCGGTGGGAGCCACGGTCTCAGGCCTCCGGCAGGCCGAAGCGGATCACCCGCTCCACGGCGTCCACGAAGCGGTCCAGCTCCGACGGGGTCGTGTAGACCGAAGGCGACACCCGGATCCCCTCGAACTCGGGGTGCTTGATCGACACCGCCAGGATTCGGTGCGCCTTCCACAGGTGGGCGTTCAGGGCCGCCGAATCCACTCCATCCACTTCGACCGTGGCGATGCCGCACGCGAATCCGGGCTTGAGGCTGGTGTGGAGTCGGACCCGGTCGTGCTGGAGGAGCGCCTCCGCCCAGGTGTTCCGGAGGTGCGCGAGGCGCTCGGTCTTGCGGTCCGGGCCGATGCCCTGGTGAAAGGTGAGCGCCTCGCCGATGGCGAGGTAGTTGGCCGCGGGGTGGGTGCCGATCTCCTCAAACTTACGCACGTCGCCGTCCATGCGCTCCGGGGCGGCCATGAGGGGCCAGAGACCCGGGATCCTGTCCCGGCGCACGTAGAGGAGGCCGGTGCCGATGGGGGCGAAGAGCCATTTGTGGAGGCTCGAGGAGTAGTAGTCGCACTCGAGCTCCCCCAGGGTGAAGTCGAAGTGGGCCAGAGCGTGGGCGCCGTCCACGATCACCGGCAGGTCGTGGCGGCGGGCCATGGCCACCAGCTCCCGCACGGGGAGGATCTGCCCGGTGATGTTGACCATGTGGCTGACGAGGATGAGCCGCGTGCGGGGCGTGATGGCGTCCTCGAACAGCCGCACCACCTCCGCCGGATCCTCCGCCGGGATGGGGAGCTGGATCTGGCGTGTCACGATCCCCTCCCGGCGCTCCCGCTGCTTGAAGGTGTTGATCATGCGCGGGTAGTCCTGGGTCGTGGTCAGGACCTCGTCCCCCGCCTGGAGGTCGAAGCCGAGCTGGCATGTCTGGAGGCTCTCGGAGGCGTTTCGGGTGAACGCCACCTCCTCGGGGTCCACGTCCCACTGGCGGGCCATTCGCTGGCGCACGCCCTCCCTCTGGGGCTCTAGCACGCTCCACATGGTGTGGGATGGCGCGTGGTTCGAGAAGTCCAGGTGGCGCTTGAGGGCGTCCATGACCAGCGTCGGGGCCGGGCTCACGCCGCCGTTGTTGAGGTTGACCAGGGACCGGTCCACGGCGAATGCCTCGGCGACCCGGGCCCAGAAGTCCTCGTCCCGGGCCAGGTCGGCGGCCGACCCCGGGTGTCGGGAGAGATCCCGGGCGATGTCGGCGGCCGACGCCTTCAGGCGCACGGGAAGGAGCGGGACGCCGGCGGCCACGGCCGCCGCCGGAACGGAGATGGATTCCAGGAAGGCGCGACGGCTGGGCATGGATGGACTCCGGTGTTGGAGGTGCTCCGCCACCCCGGGCGGTGCGATCCGCAGGTCCGACGGGACCCCGCCAGAATAGGGCCAGGCCCCGGGGCTGTCACGTGGTGGACGAAGTCTTACCTTCCTTGCGACGCCCAGCCCCCGGCACCTCGCCGGGCGGCCGTCCATCCACGCCAACCGGGTGATCGGTGATCCGCCTGACCTTCCTCGGAACCGCGGCGGCGCGGCCCACCGTGAGCCGGAACGTGAGCGCCCTTGCCGTGCAGCGGGAAGGGGACCTCATGCTCTTCGACTGCGGCGAGGGCACGCAGCGCCAGATGATGCGCTTCTCCACCGGCTTCGGAGTGGGCGGCATCTTCGTGACGCATCTCCACGCGGACCACTTCCTGGGCATCATCGGGCTCCTGCGCACGATGGGGCTTCAGGGGCGCGAGGAGCTCCTGACCGTGTACGGTCCTCCCACCAGCGCGGACACCCTCGATCGGGCCGTCCACCTGGGGATGGACCGCATCTCGTTCCCGGTGGAGATCCGGGAACTGGTACCCGGGGACCGGGTGGCCGGAGAGGACTACGACATCGTGGCCATCCCCGTAACCCACGGCACGCGCGCGGTTGGCTACGCGCTGGTCGAGCACGAGCGCATGGGGCGCTTCGACGTGGAGCGGGCCCGGGAGCTGGGCGTGCCCGAAGGGCCCCTCTTCGGGCAGCTCCACCGGGGGGAGCCGGTGACCGTGGAGGGGCGCACGGTGGACCCGGTCGACCTCGTGGGACCTCCGCGGCCCGGGCGCAGAGTGGTGTACACCGGAGATACGCGGCCCTCCGCGGAGGTGGTGGAGTCGGCCCGGGGCGCGGACCTCCTCGTCCACGAGGCCACGTTCGGCGAGGAGGAGGCCGAGCGGGCCCACGAGACGTACCACAGCACCGCGGCCGGGGCAGCCCGTGTGGCCCGGGACGCGGGGGTCCGGCAGCTCATCCTCACGCACGTGTCCGCCCGCTACGCGGAGGCGCCCGGCCTGCTGGCCAGGGAGGCCCGCGAGGTGTTCCCATCCGCCCGCGTGGCCCGGGACGGGCTCGAGATCGAGGTGCCGTTCCCCGACGAGGAGCCTGTCGCGGATCCGGACACGGCCGCGGATCCGGGGTCGGACGGGGAGGAGACCGGGTGACGCCGCCCACGCGGGCTCCGTGACCGCGCCCCGGAGCGTGGCCCTGGTGGGCCTCGGCCTCATGGGCGGTTCCCTGGCGCGCGATCTGGCCGCCCTGGAGGCCCCCCCACGCATCGTCGCCTGGAGCCAGGATGCCCGCGACGTCGATCAGGCCGTGGCCGCCGGCGTCGTCGACGAGGCCGCTCCCGATGCCGCGGCCGCCGCGGGGGGCGGCGACATCGTCGTCTACGCCGTTCCTCTGGGGGCGGACCTGGATCTCCTGGACCCGCACCGGGCGATCTGGAGGGCCGGAGCGGTCGTCACCGATGTCGTCAGCCTCAAGGCGCCCCTGGTGGCCCGGGCCCGGGAGCTCGGGGTGTCGGACCGCTTCGTGGGAGGCCACCCCATGGCGGGCGGGGAGTCGTCGGGCTTCGGGGCGTCGCGAGCGGGTCTGTTCCGGGGGGCTCGTGTGTGGCTCGCGGACGACACCGGCTCTCCCGCGGCCCGGGACGCCGTGTGCGCGCTGTGGCGGGCGGTCGAGGCGGAGCCCGCCTGGATCCCCGCCCGCGAGCACGACCGACGGATGGTGTGGGCCAGCCACCTGCCCCAGCTCCTCTCCAACGTTCTGGCCGCCGCGGTCGCCGCCGAGGGGCTCCATGCCTCCGACCTGGGCCCCGGAGGCCAGGGGATGACACGCCTGGCGGCGAGCTCCCCGGACATGTGGAGGGACCTCCTGGCGGCGAGCGGCCCCGACCTCGCGAGCGCTCTCTACCGTGCGGGAGGGGTCCTCGGCGAGGTGGCGGCGGCCCTGGAGGCCGGTCGCCTGGACGAGGTGGCGGCCCTCATGGAGCGGACCCGCGCGTGGCGCCGCGAGCCACCGCCGGCGGGAGCTTCCGACGATCCGCGGCGGACGGGCTCGCCATGACGATTCAGGTGCCTGGCGACAAGTCCCTCACGCAGCGGGCCCTGATCCTGGCCGCCCTTTCCCGGGGCGACAGCCGGCTGCGGGGCCTGCTGCCCTCGGCGGATCCCCGGGCCACTGCCGCCGCGCTCGGAGCCCTCGGGGCCGTCATCCCGGCCCCATCCCGGTGGGGAGGTGAGATTCTCGTCCGTGGCCGGGGGCTCAGGGGCCTGCTCAGGCCCGATCGGGAGCTGGATCTGGACAATAGCGGCACTGGTGCCCGGCTCCTCCTGGGCGTCCTCGCCGGGCAGGGCTTCGACGCCGTTGTGACGGGGGACGCCTCCCTGCGGAGTCGTCCCATGAGGCGCATCACCGATCCCTTGACCCTCATGGGGGCGCGTTTCGAAGAGCTGGGCGAGCCCGACCGCCTGCCCCTGCGGGTCACCGGGGGCGTCCTTGGGCCCCTGGAGTACGACATGCCCATGGCCAGCGCGCAGGTTAAGAGCGCGATCCTCCTCGCGGGCCTGGTGGGCGGCGGCTCGGTCGTCGTCACCGAGCCGGCTCGCTCCAGGGATCACACCGAGCGCATGCTCTGGGCGGCCGGCGTGTCCGTGCGTTCCCACGGCGTGGCCGGCGCGTGGCGGGTGGAGCTCAAGGACCCTCCGGACCACATCGAGGCTCGGGACGTCCATGTGCCTGGCGACTTCTCTTCCGCCGCCTTTCTCCTGGTTCTGGCCCTCCTCGGGGGAGCGGGCCCGGAGATCACGGTGTCCAACGTGGGCCTCAATCCGACCCGTACCGGGCTCCTCCCGCTGTTGGCGCGCATGGGAGCCCGACTGGAGCAGACGGGGGACGACGCCCTGGAGACCCAGGGAGAGCCCGTGGGCTCCCTGACCGTGGGTCCCTGCGAGCTTCGGGGCATCGAGGTGGGTCCCCGCGAGATCCCCGGCGCCCTCGACGAGATCCCGATCCTGGCGGTCGCGGCGTCCCGAGCCCAGGGCACGACGCGCATCACCGGGGCGGGGGAGCTTCGGGTCAAGGAAACGGACCGCCTGCGCGCGGTGGCGGAGAATCTCGCCGCCCTGGGCGTGCGGGTCGCCGAGCTCGACGACGGTCTTGAGATCGAGGGCTCCGACGAGCCGCTGCGCGGGACCGTGCGGAGCTACGACGACCACCGCATCGCCATGGCGTTCGGCGTGCTGGCGGCCTTGCCCGGCAACGACATCCAGGTGGACGGCGCCGCCGCCGTTGACGTCAGCTACCCGTCCTTCTGGGCAACCCTGCGCTCGCTGGCGAGGGGGCCACGTCCGGCCTCCAGGGCCGACACGCGCGGATCCCGAGGTGGACCCGTGATCACGATCGACGGACCCGCCGGCTCGGGAAAGTCCACGACCGCCAGGGAGGTCGCGCACCGGATGGGCTTCCGGCACCTGGACTCGGGCGCCCTCTACCGCGCCGTGACCTGGGCCCTGCTGGACGCGGGGGTCGGCGAGGATCGTTGGGAGGAACTGACCGCGTCGGACCTGGAGGCGCTCGATCTCCACGTCGAGCCGGCGGGCGGCTCCTTCCGGTTGAGTCGCGGGAGCCGGGAGCTCGGGGAGGAACTGCGCGACACCGTGGTGACGGCGCGCGTGTCCCGTGTGTCCGGCCTGGCCGAGGTGCGCTGGTGGCTCATAGCGGCTCAGCGGGACGCGGGTGAGCGGGGGGGCCTGGTCGCCGACGGCAGGGACATGGGGACAGTGGTGTTTCCGCACGCCGACGTGAAGGTCTTCCTGGTGGCCGATATCGAGGAACGGGCCCGTAGGCGGCTCCTCGAACGGGGCGAGAGGGAGCCGTCGGCCGACCAGGTCCGAGAGGAGGCCCACCTCCTCCGTGAACGCGACCGGATGGACTCGACCCGGGAGCACGCCCCCCTGCGCCGCGCGGACGATGCCGTGGACGTGGACACCACGCGCCTCTCCTTCGAGGAGCAGGTGTCCAGGGTGGTGGATCTGGTCCGGCGTCGGCAGGGAAGGCGGTGACGGTGGAGCGCGCGGGTTGACCGCTTCCCAGACCGCCTCTAGCTTACCTCTGCTGGGCCCCGGACGGGGCCTTTCTTCTTTTTCACCCGGGACGGACCTCGGTTCCTCCCGACAGCCTTCCGGACGGATCCACCCGGCTGGAAGCGAGATGCGCTCAATGGCCAAAGACAACACCCCCGACCCCGTCTCCGAAGAAGACTCCCAGGAGACCCCCCCCACCGAAGGCTCCGAGGACGAGGCCCCCCAGGCTCCCGAGGAAGTCCAATCCTCCGAGGATGCGGAGGCTCCCGCGGACGCCGATGCGCTCGACGACCCTGAGCCGCCCGAGGCCGCTGAGGACGCCGATGCGCCCGAGGACGCCGGGCCGCCCGAGGATTCCGAGTCTTCGGACGACGAGGACGACGAAGACGACGAAACCAGCGTCGCCGTCGACGCCCTCACCGGCGAGGTCATCGAGGTCGGAGACGACGATGACGACGACGACGACGAGGACGTCGCGCTGCCGCGCGTTTCGCCGGAACTCCTCCGGGACCCCTACGGTGAAGAGGAGCTGGACGTCTCCCGGGACGCGTTCGAGGCTCTGCTCGGGGAATTCGAGTCGGACTTCCAGGCCATTCGGGAAGGCGAGATCGTCCGGGCCAGCGTCCTCCGGGTCACCGAGGCCTCCGTCATCCTGGAGTTCGGCTTCAAGAGCGAAGGCTCGGTCCCGCTGGACGAGTTCAAGGAGCCGCCCGAGGTCGGGGAAGAGGTCGAGGTCCTGCTTGAGAGCCTGGAGGACGACGACGGCATCGTCGTCCTGTCCAAGAAGAAGGCGGACTTCCTGCGCGTGTGGGAGAAGATCAAGGAGGCCCATGAGAGCGACCGTCCGGTCAAGGGCACGCTGAGCCGGAAGATCAAGGGCGGCGTGACCGTCGACCTCATGGGGGTGGACGCATTCCTGCCCGGTTCCCAGATCGCCCTCCGCAGGGTGCCCAACATCGAGGATCTGCTGGGCGAGACCTACGACTTCATGATCATCAAGCTGAACAAGCGGCGCCGGAACATCGTGGTGTCGCGCCGCGTGATCCTGGAGGCGGAGCGCGAGCGCAAGCGGGAGGTTCTGGTCAAGGAGCTGCTCGTGGGTCAGGTCCGCGAAGGCCAGGTCAAGAACATCACCGACTTCGGTGCCTTCATCGACCTCGGGGGTCTCGACGGCCTGCTGCACATCACCGACATGAGCTGGGGCCGGGTGGGTCACCCCTCGGAAGTGGTGGACATCGGGGCGCGGCTCGACGTGAAGGTGCTGGATATCGACTGGAACAGGGAGCGCATCAGCCTGGGGCTCAAGCAGCTCCTCCCGTATCCGTGGACCGACATCGACAAGAAGTACCCGGTCGGCTCTCGGGTGAAGGGCAAGGTCGTCTCCATAACCAACTACGGCGCTTTCGTCGAGCTGGAGAAGGGCGTGGAGGGCCTGGT
>DASWKP010000382.1:0-6348 GCA_036396575.1 Longimicrobiales bacterium
CCCGAGATCGTCCTGAACAGGCTGTACAAGCACACGCAGATGCAGTCCACCTTCGGGGCCATCTTCCTGGCCCTGGTGGACGGGGTGCCCAAGGTCATGGGTCTGCGGGAAATGCTCCTGCACTTCATCGATCACCGGCACGAAGTGGTCGTCCGGAGGAGCGAGTTCGACCTCGGCAAAGCCCTGGACAGGGAGCACATCCTCGAGGGCCTCCAGATCGCCGTCGACAACATCGACGAGGTCATCAAGGTCATCCGGGGCTCCCACGACACGGACATCGCGTCCGCGCAGCTCCAGGAGCGCTTCGAGCTCTCGGAACGCCAGGCCAAGGCCATCCTGGACATGCGTCTGGCCCGCCTGACGGGCCTGGAGATGGAGAAGCTCGAGACCGAGCTGGCCGAGGTGCGGGTCACGATCGAGGATCTACGGGACATCCTGGGCAGCCGTGAGCGGCGCATGAGCATTCTCACCGACGAGCTCCAGGAGGTTTCGGATGCCTTCGGCGACGACCGCCGCACGGCCATCGTGGGCGAGTCCAGCGACCTGGACGTCGAGGACCTCATCGTCGAGGAGGACATGGTCATCACCGTGTCCCGCCAGGGTTACGTCAAGCGCATGAGCGTGGACACCTACCGGGCGCAGCGTCGGGGCGGGCGCGGCCTCCGGGGGATGCACACGAAGGACCAGGACTGGGTGGAGCACCTCTTCGTGGCGTCCACCCACGACACGCTCATGGTGTTCACCCGGGAGGGCCGGTGCCATTGGCTCAAGGTGTGGCAGATCCCCCAGGCGAGCCGGCAGAGCCGGGGCAAGCCCTTCGTGAACCTCCTCAACCTGGCTCCCGAGGAGGACATCGCCGCCGTGGTGCCCGTGCGGGAGTTCGCCGACGACCGCTACCTCCTCTTCGCCACACGCAAAGGCAAGGTCAAGAAGACCGCCCTGTCCGCCTACTCGAACATCCGCCAGGTGGGCCTCATCGGCATCAACATCCGCGAGGGCGACGAGCTCATCGACGTCCAGATCACGGAGGGTGACAGCGAGATCATCCTCGCGTCCCGGAACGGCATGGCGATCCGCTTCCTCGAGGGCGACGCGCGGCCCAGGGGACGCGCGGCGGGAGGGGTGCGGGGAATCCGCCTCCGGAAGGGGGATGTGGTGGTGGGCATGGTGGTGGTGCGCCCCGAGTCGACGCTGCTGGTGGCCACCGAAAACGGGATGGGCAAGCGCTCAGAGGTGGACGAGTACAGGTTGCAACAGCGGGGTGGCCAGGGCGTCATCAACGTCAGGGTCAACGACAAGACCGGAAAAGTCGTGAGCATCAAGGCCGTCCGGGAGGACGAGCAGCTCATGGTCATCACGCGCAACGGCGTGGTGAACCGCCAGCTCGTCGGGGGCATCAAAGTCATCGGCAGGGCCACCCAGGGGGTTCGCCTGGTCAACCTCGACGAAGGCGACACCATCGTGGACGTGGCCCGGGTCATCGCCGACGAGAACGGCGAGGACGACGAGCAGGACGGCCTGGAACAGGGTGAGTCGGCCGAAGCGGAGGAAGGAGAAGGCGCGGAAGCGGAGGGCGGGGAGGAGGCGGACAGCGAGGAGGTGGAGCGGGAGCTCGAGCCGTGACCGAGCCGGTGGTCGTCTCCCTGGCGGAGGTCAGGGCGGCGGCCCAGCGGCTGAAGGGGGTCGCGCTGCGGACTCCGCTGCATCCGGCCACGGAGCTGTCGAGCCGGGTGGGCGGCGAGGTCCGTCTCAAGTGCGAGTCCCTCCAGCACACGGGCTCGTTCAAGGCCCGCGGGGCGAGCAACTTCGTGCTCCAACTGCCCGACGAGACGGTCAGCCGGGGCGTCATCACGTACTCGTCCGGGAACCACGCCCAGGCGGTGGCCTTCGCCGCCAGGAGCCGGGGCGTCCGCTGCGTGGTGGTCATGCCGACCACGGCCCCGGAGGTGAAGCGCCAGGGTGCCGCGCGCCTGGGCGCCGAGATCTTCTACGAGGGCACCACGTCCGAGCAGCGCCGCCTTCGGGCCGAGGCCCTGGCCAGGTCGGAGGATCTGGTGATGGTGCCGCCCTTCGACCACCCGCACATCATCGCCGGTCAGGGCACTGCGGGGCTGGAGGTCGCGGAGGAGTGGCCGGACATGGACACGTTCGTGGTGGGCATCGGCGGTGGGGGTCTGGCCAGCGGGTGCGCGGCCGCCGTGCGCCGGCTCCGGGAGGACGCGCGTATCATCGGGGTCGAGCCCGAGGGGGCGGCTTCGATGAGGGCGGCGCTGGACGCCGGGGAGCCCGTCACCCTCGACCGTATCGACACCATCGCGGACGGCCTGGCGCCGGTGAAGGCGGGCGTTCTGACCTTCGCCCACATCCGGGAGCTGGCGGACGACGTGGTCACGGTGGACGACGACGCCATCCTGGAGGCCACCCGCTTCCTGATCTTCCAGCAGAAGCTGGTGGTGGAGTTCTCGGGGGCCATCGCGGTGGCGGCCCTCATGCGCGGCATGGTCCACACCGAGGGGCGGAAGATCTGCGCGGTGATCAGCGGAGGCAATCTGGATCCTTCCCTCCTCCAGGATCTGGCTTGAACTCCACCCTGACCGCGGTGCCGGGCATCCGGGTGGGTCACGCTTCGACCGCTGCGGGGCGCAGCGGGTGTACGGTGGTTCTGGGCCCCTTCAGGGGGGCGGTGGACGTGCGGGGTCCGGCCTCCGGATCGCGGGAGTTTGAGACCCTGGCCCCCGAGCACCTCGTGCCCCGCGTCGACGCCGTGCTCCTCACCGGTGGCTCGGCCTTCGGCCTCGCCGCCGCCGACGGGGTCATGGCCTGGCTGGCTGAACGGGGCAGGGGGTACGACACCGGGGCGGGCCCGGTCCCCATCGTGCCGGCCGCGGTGATCTTCGACCTCACGGAGGGCGGCGAGCGCCCCGACGGAGCCCTGGGACGGGAAGCGTGCGAGTCCGCGACCGCGGAGCCGGTCGCCGAGGGCCGGGTGGGGGCGGGGGCCGGAGCCACGGTGGGGAAGCTGCTGGGGCGCGCGCGGGCCTGTCCTGGGGGGGTCGGAAGCCGCGCCGTCCGCGCCGGCGACTGGTGGGTCGGCGCCCTGGCGGTCGTCAACGCCCTGGGCGACGTCCTGGACGCCGACGGTCGCATCGTCGCGGGAGCCCGGGACGGCGAAGGGGGGTTCGTCGGGGGCGAGGACGTTCTGTCGGCGGGCGGGGAGGCGGTGGACCCACTTCAGCCTCGGGTGGGAGAGAACACCACGTTGGCGGTGGTGGCCACCGACGCGCCTCTGGGGCGAGTGGACCTGCTGCGTCTCGCTCGCATGGCGTCCACGGCGCTGGCCCGCAGGATCTCCCCGGTGCACACGCCTTTCGACGGCGACGTCGTGTTCGGCCTGTCCACCGCGGAAGAGGCGCGGGCCGTGGACCCGGCGCGGCTCCTGGCCCTGGGGGTCTCGGCCCGGCGGGTATTGGAGGAGTCCATCACCGGGGCGGTCCGTGACTGGACGTGATCCCGGGAGGCGGTTGATCCTCTTCGACATCGACGGGACCCTCGTGTGGGGTGGGCCGGCCAAGGACGCCTTCCAGATGGCGATGGTGGACACGTTCGGGACCCACGGAGACGTCGAAGGCGTGAGCTTCGCGGGCAAGACCGATCCTCAGATCGTCCGGGAGTTGCTCCACCGCGAGGGCGTGGCGGACGACGACATCGACGGGGCGCTTCCGGACCTGTGGATGCGATACCTGGCGCGCCTCGAATCCATGCTCCCCGGACGACCCATGCGCGTTCTGGCGGGCGTAACCGCGCTTCTGGACGCGCTGGAGGCCACGGAGGAGGCGGTCCTGGGGCTGGTGACCGGCAACATCGTGGGAGGAGCCCGTCTGAAGCTCGGCTCCGTCGGGTTGTTCCACCGCTTCGCCGTGGGCGCCTTCGCGTCGGACCACGAGTGCCGGAACGAGCTGCCGGGAATCGCCCTCGAGCGGGCCCGGCAGACCCTCGGCATGGAGTTCACGCCCGACCAGGCGGTCATCGTGGGGGACACCCCCAAGGACGTGGCTTGCGGCCGGCACGGGGGAACGCGCACCGTGGCCGTGGCGACGGGCCACCACGGTGTTGAGGAGCTGCGGCGGACGGGAGCGGACCACGTGTTGCCGGACCTGTCCGACACCCGGCGGGTGATGGCAGCCTTGCTGGCGTGAGCGGTTCGAGGAATCCTTTGTTCAACTCCGGGTGTACCGCAAACTTCGTGTCTCGCGAACCAGGAGTGGCGACTCGTGGCGAACGACCGGAAGTTCGGCAAGAAGGACAAGGCGACGGGCGGGTCTGAGATGACGAAGTTCTACGTCATCCTGGGCGTCGTGGCCGTCATCGGAATCGGGGCCGTGGGCTTCTCCGTGGGCTCACGGACCCTGGGCAACACGGCTACCGCTCCCATCGACGTGGAGGGGCTCGAGGACGTCCAGCAGCTCGTGTCCCTGGCCCAGGGCATCACGACGGGCAACGAGGACGCCCGAGTGACCATCATCGAGTTCGCGGACTTCCAGTGCCCCGGGTGCGGGATCTTCGCGGGCCAGGTCAAGCCTCTGATCGATCAGGCGTACGTCCGGAGCGGCAAGACCAAGTTCGTCTTCTACGACTTGCCCCTCCCGAGCCTCCACCCCAACGCGTTCCTGGCCGCTCGGGCCGGACGCTGCGCGGATGACCAGGGCTACTTCTGGAACTATCACGATGTCCTGTTCCGCAACCAGGGCGCATGGGCCATCGAAGCCGACCCCACCCGGCAGTTCATCGACTACGCGGAGGCCCTCGGGCTCGATCGCGAGGTCTATGCGACCTGCTTGAGGAGCGACGCCCACGCGGCCACCGTTTCGGCCAACATGCGGCTGGCTCAGGAGCTGGGGATCAACGGCACGCCCACCGTCATGGTGAACGTGGAGGGCGAGAACCGAGCCCGGCGCCTGGCCAACTATGACTTCCAGGCCATCAGCGCAGCGGTGGAGGAAGCGCTCGCGCAGGTCGCCGCGGGCCCCGATCCGGCGGGCGACGAGGCGCCGGCGGCCCCGCCCTCGGGCGGCTGAACTCCGTGACCGTACCCGACAGCGAACGGCCACCCCCGCTCAATCGCATGGGGGTGGCCGTTCTGGCGCTTATAGGCTTCTTCATCTCCCTCTACCTGCTGGCCTACCACCTTGGCTGGCTCGGGGCCATCGTGTGCGGCTTGGGAAGCTGTGCCACGGTCCAGGCGAGCCCCTACGCCACGCTGGGCCCGGTGCCCGTGCCGGCTCTGGGCGTGGCCGGGTACCTGGCCCTGGTCGTTCTGGGCCTCCTGGGTGTACAGCCCGCCTTTCGCGGCTCGCGCGCCGTCGCCATCCTGTTGCTCGGCGGCGCCACGGCGGGCTTCGCGTTCTCGGCGTACCTGACATATCTGGAGGCGGTCGTGATCCAGGCATGGTGCATGTGGTGCGTGATCTCCGCCATCGTCATGACCCTGATCTTCCTGGCGTCGCTTCCGGAGGCCCTGAGGCTGCGAGGTGAGGCATGAGCGAGAGGACCGTCCGCGTGCGTCTGGTGCTCGTCGACGACGGCTCGTTCCACGAGCAGGACATCCTCCTGGGCGAGGAAGAGCTGGCGCGTCACGAGCGGCTCATCGACTGTCTGCGGGAGGAGATGTCGGTCCTGAGGCGCCTGCATGTGGACCTGGATCGGTTGAGCGCGGCCTTTGTCATCGACGAGGAGCCTTCGCCGGCCGGGACCTGACCGCGCCGGAGGTCACCCGGATTCCGGTTGGCGCCGCCGCTCGCGCAGGCAGCTCCTGGCCCGTTCCAGGGTCCACTCCCTCGCCACGGACGGGGGCCAGGTGCCCGCGGCCTCCGACTCCAGAATCGACTCGACCTCGGCCAGGGCCCGCTCGCGCGTGGACGCGTCGATCCACCCGGCGGCTACGGCCTCGTCGAACTGGTCCCGGTCCAGCACGGCCGGCCGCCCGCCCGGGGGAAGCCACACGTCCAGGAAGAGATCGGTGGTGCGCCACTCGCCTTTGGGGTGGAACGTGGGCGGCGTGAGGATGTTGGCGTAGTAGCCCCTGAAAGTGCCGGCCGCAGTGTGGAAGCGCCCGATGTCGTGCCAGGTTCCAGGGAAGGTGAACCACACCACCTCGGAGCCCGTCTCCAGGGCCACCTCACCGTGGATGACGATCGGGGGCTCGAACGTCAGCTCCCGTGCCAGGGTCACCTTGACCTCGGGCCGATCCAGGAGGAGGGCCTGGTGAAAGACCTCCTCCCGGTCGGGGGGGCGCAGGTAGTGGATGTGGACGGTCACCGCGCCCTGGCCCGACGGGCCGACCCGGACGGC
>DASWKP010000383.1:0-16993 GCA_036396575.1 Longimicrobiales bacterium
CGTTCCCACCAGCCGCGTGGAGAACCAGACCAGGAGCGCCGCGCCCACTACGGTGAGGCCCCGGCGGCCCTCCACCAGGGAGCGAACCTCCCGCTCGACCGTGGAGATGAGGTCGATGTCCCCACCGATGGCCGGGAGGACCTCCAACAGAATGGCGATGACGGCGTTGGTGGGGTCCGCGAAGCGCCCCGCCAGGACGATTCCCGAAACGCCCACGGTGAGGAGGACAAGGGGAATCACCGCCACCAGGACGTTGAAGCTGATGGCCCCCGCCATGAAGAAGATGTTGTCCTCCACGGCCTTGTCCAGCACGCGGCGCAGGAAGTCCGAGGCGCGGTGGGAGAGGGGGAGCTGGAGTTCTTCCGCCGGGAGGACCTCGACCCGAGGCGCGGGCCCCGCAGGCCCCGTCAATCCTCGTGCGACTCCTCGTCTCCCTCGTTCTCCGACCCCGCGGCCTCCTTGGCCGCCTCGATGCCCGCTCGATACGCCGCCTTCGAGCGATCGAGCTTCCGCTCCAGATCCCCTCGGGCCTCCCTGGCCGCCCGGCGACCGGACTCCACGGCGTCCTTGACCGAGTCCACGCGGGCGTGAACGCCCTCCCTCGCCTCCTCGAAACGCTCTTCGAGCTGGCGCTGCGCGTCGCGAACGCGCACCTCGGCCACGGAGCGCAACTTCCGAGCGCGATCCTTGATCTCATCCTGGGTCTCGCGCCCGCTCTGCGGAGCGAACAGGAGGGCGAGCCCGGCTCCGACGAGGGCACCGAGGACGAAGGACCCGACACCCCCTCCGGACTCTCTCTCGATGACGATATATGGCACGTCGCCCTGGTCCCGCATTGGGTTGCCTCCTGAGACGAGGATGGGCGTCACGGGTCCCGCGCTGAGGCGGGACGGCACGAACCCCCGATTATCTTGAAGGTATCCGACGCCGAAACCGCGTTCAAGCGACAGGCGCCTGAGCCGCTATACCCTCCACGGCGAGGGCGCGGTCCCGGCGGTGAGATCCATCCCTTCGGGACGGTCGAAGCCGGAGCGTCCCAGCAGCCCATACGTGAGATCCTTGCCAAGCTCGACCCCCGGCTGATCCAGGGCGTCCACTCCGTACAGCGCCGCGGCGAACACCGTGGAGACCTGCAGGAGCATGAAGAGCGCTCCAAGGGCCTCGGCGTCCACGACCTCGACCTCGAGGGTCATGTTGAGCCGCCCTCGCCGGCGCAGCGCCTCCGTGGTGGCCAGGCGCTCGGCCTCGAGGAGCCGGGCCAGGGTGTGTCCGCCCAGGTACCCGAGCTGGTCCACGTCTCCGTGCAGGGATGGAATATCCAGATCCGTCCCGGGATCTCGCACGGCCAGGAAGACGACCACCTTGTCGCGGGGACCCTCCATGAAGAGCTGGACCTGGGCGTGTTGGTCGGTGGCGCCCACGGCGGGGAGTGGCGTGGGTCCCACGTTGACCTCCCGACCTTCCAGGTCGAAAGCCTTGCCCAGGGACTCCGCCCAGAGCTGCTGGAACCACAGGGTCAGGGCCCGGAGGCGGTCCGAATACGGCATGAGCACATGGATGTTGGCGCCCCGCTCGGTGTGCGCCGCGTGGAGGAGCGTGGCCAGGAGACCCGCCGGGTTGTCCACGAGCGCGGTGGCGGCGCAGCGCTCCTCCATGGCCGCGGCTCCCCGGAGGAGACTCGCCACGTCCACTCCGCACGCCGCCGCCGGGAAGAGGCCCACGGGAGCCAGCACGCTGAAGCGGCCACCCACGTTGGCGGGAACCGCGAGGGTGGACACGCCGTGTCGATTGGCCAGATCCCGCAGGGCCCCCCGCTCAGGGTCGGTCGTGAAGAGGAAATGGTCCCACAGGTCGTCTGCCCCGAGGGCCTCAGCCAGCCAGCCCTCGGCCACGAGGAACTGGGCCATGGTCTCGGCGGTGGACCCCGACTTGCTCACCACGTTGAAGAGGGTGCGGCGGGGGTCCAGCCTGGCCAGGAGCCCGCCGACGGTGGCCGGATCGGCGTTGTCGAGCACGTGCAGGCGGGGGTGGCCGCGCCGCTCTTCGTCGCTGGAGGCGTTCCAATGGGGGCCCAGGAGCGCCTCGCGAAGGGTGACCGCACCCAGGCCCGAGCCCCCGATGCCGAGGACCACCAGGTCTCGGAAGGAGCCTCGCACGGCGGCTCCCGCCTTCACGACGTGGTCCAGGGCGTCTCCGTCCCGGGGCAGGTCGAAGAAGCCCATCTCGCCCCGGTCCCGGCGCGCCTCCACCGACGCCAGAGCGCCCGAGAACCTCCCGGCGAGGTCACCTCGAAGGCGTTCGGGGTCGATCCCTCCGGGTCCAACGCGGGGGACGAGGGCGTTGCCGTAGTCCAGCCGTGGTGCGCGCATGCCGGTCAAACCTCCACGGTGAGCCCATCGTAGGCCGGTGCGACGCCCGGGGGCAGACGCCGTTCCAGCTCCTTGTGGCTCACCCGGTGCGTGAGGTGGATGAGGTAGGTCTGTCGGGCTCCCACGGCGCGGGCCGCCTCCACCGCTTCTTCCACGTTGAAGTGGGTGGGGTGGGGCTGGCCGAACCACAGGGCGTTGAGGACCAGGACACGGACGCCCTCCAGCGCGCGGACGGCTTCCGGCGGAAGGCACTTGCCGTCGGTCACGTAGCCCAGTTCGCCCACCCGGAAGCCGTATACGGTCGTGGCGCCGTGGGGGACGGCCACGGGCATGAAGGCGGCGCCGGCGATCTGAACGGGCTCGCCCGACCGAAACGAGCGGAGCTCCACGCGGGGCTTGGTGGTGCCCTCCGCCGGCTGGACGGCGGGATCGAAGATGTAGGGAAAGCGGTCGTGGAGCTCCTGGATGTGTTCGTCGGAGACGTACGTCGGCATGGACCGCCCCCGGAACGTGAAGACCCGAAGATCGTCGATCCCGTGGATGTGATCCGCGTGGCCATGGGTGATCCACACCGCGTCGAGGGCCTCCACGTCGGCGGCCAGGAGCTGGAGCCTGAGCTCGGGCGGCGTGTCCACGAGCACGGTTCCCCCGTCGAGCCGAACGAGGGCGGCGTTCCGCGTACGCCGGTCGCGGGGGTCCTTGGACGTACAGGTGTCACAACGGCATCCCACGACGGGGACACCGAAGGACGTGCCGGTGCCCAGAAACGTCAGCTTCATGGCCGCCTGCGCGGACGGCGAATCACAGTTGCTCCAGTCTCATTGTGTTGGTGGAGCCCGAGATGTGGAAGGGGTACCCGGCGGTGACCGGCACGGTTTGCCCCGGAGCCCCCACGCCTTCCTCGACCACGCAGCGCCGCCCGAAGTCCGTGAGCGCCTGATACGTGACGACTTCCGCCTCGGCGAGCACGGGCCGGATGCCCCACACCGGTGCGAGCTGGAGATATGTCCGTCGGTCCGTGCACACCGCGTAGATGGGCACGGGCGGCCGGTAGCTCGACACCAGCCGGGCCGAAGAGCCGCTCCGGGTGATGACGATGACGGCGGGGCTGCCGAGCTGGCGGACGGACTCGACGGTCGCGGACGCCACGGCGTGCTCCCTCGGCGACGCCCCCCGTCGGACCTTGTGGCCCGCCTTCCACACGTACCGGGGGCCCCGCTTCAGGACGCCCGTCCTTTCGATCTCCCCGGCGATGCGGCCGATGGCGTCCAGGGCCTCCAGGGGAAAGCTCCCGACGGCGGTCTCTCCGGAGAGCATCACGGCGTCGGTGCCGTCCAGAATGGCGTTCGCCACGTCCGAGGCCTCGGCCCGCGTGGGCCTCGGGTAGTCGATCATGGACTCGAGCATCTGGGTGGCGGTGATCACGGGTCGGGCGTAGAGGTTCGCCAACTGGACGATGCGCTTCTGGGCCATCGGCACCTGCTCGAACGGTAGCTCCACACCCAGGTCGCCCCGGGCCACCATGACCGCGTCGGTGACCTCGAGGATCGCGTGGATGTCGTCGAGGGCCTGTGCCTTTTCGATTTTCGCTACCACCAGGGCCCGCCCGTCCACGCGCTCCTTGAGGTCGGCGACGTCCGCGGCCGTCCGCACGAAGGACAGCCCGATGTACTCGGCCTCCATCGCCAGGGCCCACTCCAGATCGGCGAGGTCCTTGTCCGTGAGGGAGGGCATCCGCACGGGCACACCGGGCAGGTTGACGCCCTTTCGACTCAGCAGGACGCCACCCCGGATGACCCGGAGCCGCGCCACGCTGCCCTCCACACCCACGCACTCCAGTTCCAGATGGCCGTCGTCCAGCAGCACCCGGCCCCCCGCCCGCAAGTCGTCGGCCAGGTGCGCGTAGGTCACGGGAATGGCGTCGGACGGGGGCTCCTGGCCACCTGCCAGGCGCACCTCGGCGCCCACGGCGAGAGACAGCGGCTCGGGCAGATCGCCGACGCGGATCTTGGGCCCCGCCAGGTCCGCCAGGATGGCCAGAGGCCGGCCCTGCCGATCCGCCGCTTGCCGCACCCGCGCTACAGCGGTGGCGTGCCCTTCGTGGTCGCCGTGGGACAGGTTGATCCGGGCCATGTCCAATCCGCCCCGCACGAGATCACCCAGAACCTCGGGCGACGACGTGCTGGGTCCCAGCGTGCAGACCACCTTGGTTCTCAGCATACCAGCGTTCCTGACAGGACGCGCGTGAAAAGGGCCGAGGCGAGCGTTTGGCTGGCCGACGGACAGAGATGGGATCGCGTCCACCCTGCCCCGGCCCGGGCCAGGAAGCTGCACACGGCCACCAAAGGGTGCAAGCCGCCCGCCAGCCCCCGCCGTCACCGTTCCGGTACGCGAGGCCCGGGCCCCGGACCGGGCCGATGGAACCGTCCGGGCCACATGGGGGTATTATTTATGTCTTGTTCTTTTCGTTTTTTGGCTCGGGGAGCAGTCTACCGCTTCATGTCGTTCACGCTCATCGCCGACGACGACGCCCTGGGAGCACTCCGGAGGCATCTCGAGGGACGCAGTCGAGTCGCGCTGGACTGTGAGGCGGCGGGCTTCCACCGATACTCGGACCGTCTCTGTCTCCTCCAGGTCACCGCGGGCGAGCGGACGTTCCTCGTGGACCCCCTGGCGGTGGATCCCGCCGCAGCGCTCCGACCGACCCTGGAGGACCCGGACGTCACGGTCGTCATGCACGGCGCCGACTACGACCTCCGCCTCCTGGATCGTGATCTGGACATCCGGCTCCGGGGGCTGTTCGACACTCAGATCGCCGCGGCCCTTCTGGGAGAACCGGGACTGGGCCTCGCCGCTCTTCTGGACAAGTACGCGGGAGTCAAGCTGTCGAAGAAGTTCCAGAGGGCGGACTGGGCGCGGCGGCCCCTGCCCGACGAGATGCTGGACTACGCCGCGTCGGACACCCGCCACCTTCTGCCGCTCGCCGACACCCTGGCGACCAGCCTCCGGGAGCGGGGACGCCTGGCGTGGGCCAAGGAGGAGATTCTGGGCCTCGAGGAGGTCCGCTGGGAGGCGGACGGGAACGACCCCGTGAGCCGGGTCAAGGGCGCGCGCGACATGGACACCAGGGAGGTCGCCGCTCTGAGGGAGGCCCTGGCGTGGAGGGACGAGGTGGCCCGGCAGCGGGATCGGGCCCCTTTCCGGATCGCGGGAGACGCGGCTCTGGTGGAGGTGGTCCTCGGGCGACCCGCCTCCGTGGCGGATCTGGAACGGGTCAAGGGGCTCAACCGAGGCCTCGTGCAGTCCGAGGGCGGCGAGCTCCTTCGCCGGATCCGGGCCGTGGAGGCACTGGAGCCGTCGGCGCTGGTGGGGTTCCCCCGCCGGGAGGGCAACGGCCGGGGCAGGCCCACGCCCGAGGTGGAGGAGAGGCTGGAGCGCCTCAAGGGAGCCAGGAACCGCAAAGCCCAGGAGTTGGAGATCGATCGAGGCACGCTCCTCTCCAACACCGTGCTCCAGACCATTGCCTGGACGACGCCCCGGAACCCCGGGGATCTCGCGGCCATCCCGGGGATGCGCCGCTGGCAGATCGAGCTCCTGGGCGACGAGCTGATGAAGCTGGTCTGAAGGGAAGAACACTGACCTTAGGAGTTGGGAATGGCATCGGAAATGCTACAGCGACAGGACCTGTCCATTTATGTGGTGGCGGGGGTGCCGAAGAGCTTCAAGAAGAAACTCCAGAAGTTCCTGGAGCAGGAGGCCAAGTCCCCCGGTGAGCTCATGCTCCTGGACGACGAGATGACGGAGTGGACGGTGGCGCAGCTCCGGGGGGAAAAGCGGCGCAGCCACGAGCAGACGCCCGCGTCTTCAGCCCTGTGGCGAGCCTACCGGGCATTGAGCGCTGCCCGCTATCACCTTCAGGATCACGAACTCGAAGGCCGCGTTCGTAACGTCCGGGAGGACGTCGAACACCTGTGGAGGGCGACGAGCCCCCTCTTCGACGAGAAGGGTGAACCGTTTCCGGAGGAGGAGGAGGAAGGGGAGTTGGGCGCCGCCTGACCGGAACGGGGAACGGGGAGGCTCAGGCCGCCTCCTCCTCCTTGATCTTGCAGTCGATGCAGTACCGGGCGTGGGGCAGAGCGTCGAGGCGCTCGAACCCGACCTCGGCCCCGCACGTGTGGCAGTGCCCGAACGCCTTCGGGTCGTGGTACAGGCGCCGCAGGGCCTCCTCCAAACGGTAGAGGTACCGCCCTTCCTTCGTGGCGAAGAGGGCGGCCTTCTCCCTCTCCATGGCCTCGGTGCCCTGATCGGCCATGTGGTCCGTGTATGCGGCCAGATCCGAGTCGCCCGATTCCCGATCCGCTTTGGCCATCTGGTCGAACAGCCCGAGCGACCGGAGGGCCCTGGCGCGTTCGGACAGGAGCCTCTTCTCGATGTGAGCCAACTGCTTTTTGTTCAGAGCGCCCATGGGGGTCGACCTTCAGCGGGTCTGCGCGCTTTGGGGAAATGGACCTGCAAAGTTAATCGAGACGCCAGAAGGCGTCCACCCACCGTCACCACCGTATGAGAGCGCTTCCCCAGGTGAAGCCGGAACCGAACGCCGTGAGGCACAGAAGGTCTCCAGAACGCAGCCGGCCCTGGTCGACAGCCTCGGCCATCGCGATGGGGATCGTGGCCCCGGTGGTATTTCCGTAGCGCTGGATGTTGTTGAAGATCTTCTCGTCCGGGAGCCCGAGGCGCCGTTGGACCATCTGGGAGATGCGCAGGTTGGCCTGATGGGGGATGAGGAGGTCGATGTCACCGGGCGCGAGCCCGTTGGCGTCCAGGGCCTCGTGGACCGCCTCGGGCATTCGGGCAACGGCGTGCTTGAAGACCTCCTTGCCCTCCATGCGCGGGTACTGCCTCCCCTGGGCCAGGTCGTCGGGACCGATGCGAGGATGACGGGCGCTGGAAGCGGCCTCGCACCAGAGCGCCTCGGCATGGCGGCCGTCGGAGTGGATGTGGGTGGACAGGACGCCCCGACCTTCGGACTCGACGGCCTGGAGCACGGCCGCGCCGGCGCCGTCCCCGAACAGGACGGCCATGTCCCGTCCCCGCGTGGACAGGTCCAGGCCCGTGGACTGGATTTCCACGCCGACGAGCAGAATGGAGCGGAACTGTCCCACGCGGATCCAGGCGTCGGCCACGGACAGGCCGTAGATGAAGCCCGTACACTGGGCCCGGATGTCCAGAGCGGGAATTCCCGGTAGGTCCAGCTCCCTCTGGAGAAAGACGCCGGTGCCCGGGAACATGTGATCGGGGCTCACCGTGGCCAGGACGATGGCGTCCAGATCCCCGGGCTCGACGCCGGCGCTCTCCAGGGCCTGAAGCGCCGCCAGCTTTCCCATGCGGGCGCCGGTCAGTCCCTCGGGGACCCAGCGGCGCTCCTCGATGCCGGTCCGCTCCCGGATCCACTCGTCGGAAGTGTCCATGTATCCGGTGAGCTCCTCGTTCGTGACGAGGCGCTCGGGCACGTAGAAGCCGGTTCCCGTGATGGCCGTGCGGATCACGCACTCCTCCTGGGAGATGGGTCGCTGGGCGGGACGGTCAACGGGACCTCGCGGTATCCGTACGGGTAGCCCCGAACCGAGTCCGTCCCCTCACCTGAGTATCGAGATGAGCGTGGAAACGATCCAGTGCCAGCGGTGTTCCGAAGCCGCGCCCCGGCTGGACAAGCCGCCCTTCCGGACCGAACTGGGAGAGCGCATCCAGGCGCGGATCTGCCAGAACTGCTGGAAGGACTGGCTCCAGCACCAGACCCTCCTCATCAACCACTACGGCCTGGACCCCCGCGACCCGAAGGCCCGTGAGTTCCTCTACAAACAAGTGGAGGATGTCCTGCTGGGCGGAGGAGAGGGCGAGGGCATCGACACGAGCCGCCAGGGCTCCATCGAGTGGTGACCTCGCCCCCTCCCGGGAGCCGCCCTACCTGCCGCTGAACGGCCTGGACATCAGGCCGTCAGGACCGCCCGGATGTCCACCAGGGCCTCCTCCAGCGTCTCCTTCTCGATGACGAGGGGCGGCGCGAAGCGGATCACCTGGTGGTGGGTCTCCTTGGCCAGGATGCCCCGAGCCTGGAGCGCCTCGCAGAAGGGGCGCGCCGTGCCCGAGGACTCCTCGATGACGACGCCGATCATGAGACCCCGGCCCCGGACCTCCCGCACGTGGGGCGAGTCGATGGCGCGCAGCTCGTCCATGAACCAGGAGCCCAACTCGTCGGAGCGGCGGGACAGATCCTCCTCAAGGATGACCCGGAGGCTCGCCCGTCCGACGGCGGCGCCCAGAGGGTTTCCGCCGAACGTGGAGCCGTGGTCGCCGGGGTTGTACACGTCCATGTACTCCCGGTCCGCGATGGCGGCGGACACGGGGTAGATCCCACCGCCCAGCGCCTTGCCCACGATCAGGACATCGGGGCGCACGTCCTCCCATTCGCAGCAGAACAGGCGTCCCGTGCGGCCCAGTCCGGTCTGGATCTCGTCGGCCACGAAGGCCACGCCCCGCTCGCGGCAGATCTCGGCGGTGCCCGAGAGGTAGCCGTCCGGCGGCACGATGACGCCGCCCTCTCCCTGAAGAGGCTCCACCAGGAAGCCCACGGTGTGATCCGTTACGGCCTTCTCGAAAGCGTCCACGTCGCCGTAGGGAACCGTGACGAAACCCGGAGTGAAAGGCCCGAATCCGTCCCTGTACTGGTCCTCGGAGCTGAAGCCCACGATGGTGGTGGTGCGCCCGTGGAAGTTGTTGGAGCACACGATGATCTCGGCCTTGCCTTCGGGGACGCCGCGCTTCTTGTAGCCCCACTTGCGCACGGTCTTGATGGCGGTCTCCACAGCCTCGGCGCCGGTGTTCATGGGCAGCGCCATGTCGTAGCCGGTGGCCTCGCACAGCTCCTTGAGGAAGGGCCCCATCTGGTCGTTGTGGAAGGCCCGCGAGGTGAGGGTGAGGCGGTCGAGCTGCTCGTGGACCGCCTGGAGGATCGCGGGGTGGCGGTGGCCCTGGTTCAGAGCCGAGTACGCCGACAGCATGTCCAGGTACCTTCGCCCCTCCACATCCCACATCCACACGCCTTCCGCCCGTTCGATGACCACGGGAAGGGGCTTGTAATTGTGCGCCGAGTAGGTGTCGGCTTCGTGGAGATACTGGTCCGTCGGGGTGGTGGTGGCCTGCGTCATGGGTACCCTCGCACAGCGAAGGGTGGGGGATCGTGGCGGGGCTTCTGAAGCACGAACTGTAATGGAGGGGTGGGGGGGTAGCAACGGCCTCCCGGCTCGCTCACTCGCGCCGGTACTCCACGGGTGGCTGGGGCCGCTCGTCCACCTCCAGTCGGAAGACGTCGGGGCGCGCGTAGTGGCCGACGGCGTCGAAGTCGAAGGTGCCGCGGGAGCGCTCGCCGGGATCCAGCTCGGCGGTGAGGATCCCCTCTCCATCCCAGAGCGGGCCGGCCAGGCACTCCCCGAGAGGGCCGTACACGGCGCTCCCGCCACGGCACAGAACCTCGGGCCAGGCTGCCAGCTCGTCGGCGATCTCCAGGTCGTCGGGGTACATGTTCCGCGTGACGAACTGGTTGCATCCCAGGACGAAGCAGCGCCCTTCCAGCGCGATGTGCTGGAGGGTGGACTGCCAGCGCTCCCGAGCATCAGCGGTAGGGGCCAGGTAGACGTGTACGCCCTTGCCGTACATCGCCATGCGGGCCAGCGGCATGTAGTTCTCCCAGCAGATGAGGCCGCCCACGCGGCCGATGGGGGTGTCCACGACGGTGAGCGTGCTGCCGTCCCCCTCACCCCAGATGACGCGCTCGGCGGCCGTGGGTTTGAGCTTGCGGTGCTTGCCCAGGAGCGTGCCGTCAGGACCGAAGTAGAGGAGGGTGCAGTAGAGCGTGCCCCCGCCGAACGCCGCGTCGCGCTCCACCACGCCCACGCACAGGTACACGCCCGCCCCCCGGGCCGCCTCTCCCATCCGAGCCGTTTCCGGGCCGGGCACCTCCACGGCCCCCTCCCGATAGCGCTGCCAGGCGCGCCTCCCAGCCGGGCTCCGCCCGCCCACGGCCGTGCCGAACGCGAGGCCCCAGGGGTAGCCGCCCACGAAAGCCTCCGGAAACAGGACCAGGTCCGCGCCGGCGCCAGCCCGGGCGGTGAGCTCTTCGAGACGGGCCAGGGTGGCGGGCGTGTCGAAAGGGACCGGGGCGGCCTGGACCACGGCGACGGTCCCGTGTGCGGATCGGGGCCCCGGGGCCACCGTAGCGTCGGGCGCGGCAGTGCGCGCCCGGGCGTCGTCGCGCGCCGCCTTACGGCTTTTGGACATCGGCTCTCTTCTCCGGGAGGCCTCAGCCCCCCTGGTAGATGATCTCGGCCACGACCTCCCCCACCATCCCCAGGGTGCGGGCGCTCACGGCGGCGGGAACGTCGTCGGGCGTGTGCCAGAACGGGTTGGAGGGACCTCCGTAGGTGAAGTCGATGACGTCCACCGTGGGGATGCCCGCGTCGTTCAGGGGGATGTGATCGTCCCCCAGGGCCTGGCCCACCTCCATGGGGAAGTACTGGCCGTAGCCGAGGCGCTGGGCGACCCGCCACACGCGCTGGACGACCTCCGGCGCGCGCTCCGCCGAGTACCCCTCCACCGGAAAGCGGGGGTCGGCGTCGCCCACCATGTCCAGAAGCACGGCGTAGACCGGCCGGTAACCCCCCGGTAGCGTCGCGGCGAAGCGCTTCGCCCCCAGGAACATGTCGTCGGACAGGGGTCCGTAGTCCTCGCCGTCCGTGAACAGCAGTTCGACGCCCACGTCCGGCGGCCGCTCGCCCATCAGACGGGCTAGCTCCAGGAGGACCGCCGTGCCCGAGGCTCCATCGTTGGCGCCGGGCACCGGCACGTCCCGCAAGTCGGGGTCCCGGGCGTTGTCGGAGCGGGGGCGAGTGTCCCAGTGGGCCAGGAAGAGGAGGCGCCGCTCGGCGCCCGCGTTGAAGCGGGCCAGAACGTTGTGGAGGGTCAGCCGCTCGCCCGCCCTGGTGCTGTGCTCGAACGTGTCCACCTCCACCGTGTCGGCATGCCGATCGAGCAGATCCACCATCCAGTCGAGTTGAGCGGCATGCCCCGCGCTTCCCGGGATGCGGGGACCGAACGCGACTTGCGCCTCCACCAGTTCCAGAGCGCGGGCGCCGTCGAACGTGGGGCGTGCGACCCGAGGCGCCGCGGCCGGAGGGCCAGCGCCCGGATCGGGGGTGGTGTCACCGCACGTGGCCAGGAAGGGCAGGAGAAGCGCGACCACGGCCGGGAGTCCAGAAGCTGGCCGGGGGCGGCGGGGTCGTCGCGGCGCTGAGGTCGTCGTCATGACGTTCCCTAGAACCCGGAGGCGACGGTGGGGATCCGCCGGATCGAGGCGCGAGGCGCGCGCGCGCCCCCCTTGCTGTTCGCCGGGCCGTTCGTCACCCTCCGGCAACGCGATTCGCGGGAACGCCCGACGCGCGCGCCGGTCTACCTCGCTCACCCCCGGGAACCGTGGCCATCCCACATATCCTCCATCAGACGTGGAAGGACCACGACGTGCCGGAGCGCTTCCGGGAGTCCGTGGAGTCGTGGCGCCGGCACCATCCGGACTGGGAGTACCGCTTCTGGACCGACGATGACCTGGAGGCCCTGGTGGCCGCCGACTACCCCGGCGTGTTGGACCTCTTCCGGGCGTACCGCGAGCCCATCCAGCGCGTGGACGCGGCCCGCTACATGATCCTGCACCGCTTCGGCGGGGTCTACAGCGACCTGGACATCGTGTGCGTGCGGCCGATCACGCCTCTGGCGGAGCACGTGGTGGTCCTCCCCGACACCGCCCCCGCGGGCGTGTCGAACGACCTCATGATGGCGGAGGCGGGGCATCCCTTCTTCCAGGAGCTCGTGGACGGCCTGGGAGCGGCGGCGGCCCGTTGGGACCGGCGAGTCGTGCCCCGCCACTTTCGCGTTCTCCTGTCCACGGGGTCCCTGTACGTGACGGGGGCGCTGAGGCGGACCCGGTGGCGGGGCGACGTGACGGTGCTGGGCGCTGAGGAGTACCGCTCCCAGGACCCGGCGAAGGCGTACGTGCTCCACCGCCCGGGGGACACCTGGGCGGGCTGGGACACGCGGGCGCTGACGTGGCTGCATCGGCACTGGGGATGGGTGGTGGGGGTGGCGGCGCTGGTGGCCCTGGGCGTCCTTGCCGTCGCTTTGGGATGAGGGCGGCCCGCTTGGCCGCCCTCGGCGCTCCCGATAGCATCCTCCATGCTGCCCGTCTGCCTGACCGTCGACGCCGAGCCTGACTGCCCGCCCTTCCTGGAGGGCTGGCGGGGCATGCGGGAAGGTATGCCCCTCCTGATGAACCTCCTGGAGAGTGAGGGCGTCCCGGCCACCTTCTTCGTCACGGGCGCGGCGGCGGAGCGCTACCCCGAGGCGGTCCGGGAGCTGGTGGCGGCGGGCCATGAGCTGGGTTGCCACGGGTGGTCGCACCGCGCCTTCACCGCGCTGACCGATGACGAGGCGGAGGAGGAGATCCGAGCGTCCGCGGCCCTGCTGAGGCGGTCGGCGTCCGTGACGGCGTTCCGCGCGCCCTTCCTCCGGCTTCCGGAGCGCCACCTGCCGCTGTTGGTGCGGAACGGCTTCCAGGTGGACGCCTCTCTGGGGAAGTACAAGCCGGCGCACTGGGCGGAGGGGCGTCGGGCGTGGGCGGGCCGTGCGGCCAGGCCCGGACCAGACAGGCCCGGACCAGACAGGCCCGGAGAAGACAGGCCGCCTCCCCTGCCCCGGCTTGCGGCGTCGGTGACGTCGTCGTTCCTGCGGGCGCCCGCGTGGATCCGTGACCCCGTGCTCCGGCGCCTGTCGGCCCCCGTGGTACTGTTCGTCCATCCCTGGGAGCTGGTCGACCTCCGAGATTCGGACCTGCGCTGGGACTGCCGCGTGGGGACGGGGCCCGGAGTCGTGGAGGCGCTCCGCGAGGTGATCGCGCTGTTCCGGGAGCGGGGGGCTACGTTCCGGCGGGTGACCGACGCTGCCGCGGAAGCGTCGGGCCGCGCGAACGCGGACGGCGCCGGGCCGTGAGCCGCTCCCGGCTGCTCTGGCTCCTGGGGTGGGCGGCGGCCACGGCCATCGGCGTCGTGGCCTTCTCCCGGGTGCGGTGGGGGGAGGTGGCGAGCGTCCTGGCGGGGGGTGCGCCGGGCTGGCTGGCGGTGGCGGCCCTCCTCAACCTTTCCATCCTGGGGCTGTGGGCGACGCAGTGGAGACTGTTTCTCCCCCGGGGCGCGGTCCTGTCGCTCCGGAGCATGTTCGAGGTGGTGGCCGTCGTGTCGACCGTGGCCAACGGCGGCCCGCCCCTGACGGGGCACGCGACAGGAGCTCACCTCCTTGCGGGCCGGGTGGGCACAGCCGGCTCCCGGTACGCCCAGGGCGTCGCCGTGGTGGCCCTGGATCAGCTCGCCGAAGGGCTGGCCAAGGTCCTCTTGCTGGTCGCGGTGCTGGCGTTCACTCCCCTGCCCCCCGCGCTGGAGGGAGCCCTGACGACGCTGCTCGTCGCCGTGGGGGTGTTGGGGGCGGGCCTGCTGTGGGCGGCGCATAGGGTGACCGCGCCGTCCCCCGCGGACCCGGCAGAAGGCCCGGTCCTGGCCGCGACCGGCGCGGGGCGGGTGACGGCGTTCCTGAGGAACGTGGCCGCCAGCCTCGACGCCCTCCGGGACCCTCGCATGGCCGTCGGGGGCCTGGCGCTGGCGCTGGCCATGAAGGCCGCCGAGCTGGGAGGGATCTGGGCGGTGCAGCGAGGCTTCGGCGTGGACCTGGGGCTGGGTGGCTCCCTCCTGGTGCTGGCATCGGTGTCCCTGGCCACCATGGTCTCGGTGGCGCCGGCCAACCTGGGCGTCTACGAGGCGAGCGCTTTCGCCGCGTACCGCCTCGCGGGCGTCGATCCGGAGATGGCCACGGCGCTGGCCCTGGCGCAACACGCCGTGTACCTGCTCCCGGCCACCGGGACGGGGTGGCTCCTCCTCACCCTGACCGGGCCCGCTCGTACAGCCGAAGGTGGCGACTGACCGTCCGCTCCCAGCACACGTCGGGAAGCACGGTGCGGTTGTGGGCCATGATGCGAGCCAGGAGGGAGCGGTCCCCACCCAGACGTGCCAGCTCGTCGGCGACCCCGGCGTCCGCGCGAGCGAAGAGCCCTTCCCGGCCATGGTGGAAAAGGTCACCCACTCCGCTGTCGGCTCGGGCCACCACGGCGAGCCCCGCCGAACGCGCTTCCAGGGCCGCGAGGCCAAAGGACTCCTGGACGGAGGTCTGGAGGAAGACATGTGCCCCGCCGAAAAGACAGCGGATCTCCTCACGTGACCGCGTTCCTGTGAAGGTGACGGCGTCGGCCAACCCCAGGCGCCGGGCCGTAGCTTCCAGAGCGCCCCGCGCGGGGCCGTCGCCGACCACGGTGAGGTGGACGGGCCCGGGCGTGCGCTGGCGCGCGGAGGCCAGGACGCCGAGCAGTGCCCGGCCCCGCTTGCGGGGCTGGAGACGCATGACGGTGATCACGCGCAGCTCGGGCTGGCGCGGGTCGGCGGGGGTTCCAACCCGCCACCACGCGGGATCGACGCCGTTGCCCAGGACGTGGACGGCCCGACCGGGGAGCATCCACCGCACCTCCCGCGCCACCACCTCCGACACCGCCGCCACCTCCCCGGGCCAGCGGGACCAGCCGACAGCGAGGTCCACGGCCTTGAGTATGTGACGAAACGCCCCCAGCACCGAGTGAAACGTCACCACGTTGGGAACGCCGAGGGAGTGGGCGGCCCATCCTCCGGCCAGCACCGCGGTCGAGCCGATGCTCGCGTGGCCGTGGACCACGTCGGGCATCACCCGCGCGAGCACGTCCCGGGCCGCCGGGGCCAGCCGCCGCGATACGGACGCGTGGAGCCCCGGGACGAGAGGCACGTCCAGCCGGTGGACGGTGACCGCGTCAGGAAGCGTGACCTGGGCCGTCTGGAGCCGTCCCTGACGCGCCGGGTCCGCCGGTGTGGTCGTGATCACGTGGATCTCGTGCCCCCTGGCGGCAAGCTCGGTTGCCAGGTCCCGAAGCTGGAGCTCCAGCCCCCCCAGGCGTGGCAGGAACCAGTCGGACCAGAGGGCGATCTTCAAGCCGGGCCGGCGCTCCCGGGGCCAGGTGGGTCGCCTTTCGCGGCGCGCGCCCCGGGAGCCCGCAACGCACGGGCGGGCCGCTCGGCGCCGGCGCCCTCGTCACCCTTCGATTCCATGGGAGGAAGCCCGCGGGCGTCCTCCAGGCGGCGGATGCGCTCCATGGCGTCCCGGAGGAAGTCCCGCATGAGCGACACCTGCTCCCGCAGCTCCTCCACCTCGCCCCGGCCGAGCTGGTGGACGGAGGGCTTCTTCCAGAAGTGGATGAGGAAGGCCGCCGCCCCGATGACCAGGGCGAACTGGATCAGGGCCCCGATTGCGAACACGAAGTTCATGGGAGCAAGCTAGCGAGTGGCCCCCGGGCACGAAAACGAGAGACCGGCGAGCCCGCGCCGCGGAGCGCGTGGCCACCGGACTCTCCGTCCACCCGTCCACCCGGGGGGACGTCAGTCGTGCGCCGACCTCACCCGCACTCGCTGTACCCGCAGATGTGGCACTTCACGCAGCCTTCGATGTAGGCGAGGTGGCCGGTTCCGCACTCGGGGCACGTGCCCAGGAATTCGCCGGGCCCCGCGGTCGAGTGCGCCGCGGACATCGGTCGGGTGCCGCCGGCGCCCGTCGCGCCCGGTAGCGCGAGCGGCAGGGCCTCCTGGACGCCCTCCTTCTCTTCGAGGTAGCGCTCGATGGCCTGGCCGATGGCGTCGGGGGCCGAAAGCACCTTGTTGGGACCCACGCCCACCGCCCGGTCGCAGGAAATGCCCCGAAGCTGGTCCCGCACGGCCGTGATGGGGATGCCGGAGCGGAGCGCCAGAGACACCAGTCGACCGATGGCCTCGGCGTCGGCCATCGCGGCGCCCCCGGCCTTGCCCAGCGTGCAGAACACCTCGAAGGGCCGGCCGTGCTCGTCCTCGTTGATGGTGACGTAGAGGTCGCCCAATGGGGAGTTCATCTTCACCGTGCGGCCCCGGAGCAGGGGTGGCCGCTGGCGCTTGTGGCGGCTGGCCCGGGCGGTCTGGTCCATCTCCTGACGCTCGTGCTCGATCTCGGAGATGGTGCCGCGCAACCCGTGGGCCTCCTCCCGGGAGTCGGCCAGAAGCCGCTCCAGCTCGGCGATGCGGGCCGCGGCCTCGGAGTCGAACTCGCCGTCACTCGCCGCCGGCTCCTCCTCCGTCTTGCCCGTCTTGCCCGTGGACAGCACCTGCATGGGCCGGGAGCCGTCCCGGTACACGGTGACGCCCTTGCAGTCCAGCTCGAAGGCCAGCTCGTAGATGGCCCGGACGTCCGCCTCGGTGGCCTCGTGGGCGAAGTTGGTGGTCTTCGAGAGGGCGCTGTCCGTGTGCTCCTGGAAGGCCGCCTGCATGCGCACATGCCACTCGGGGGGGATGTCGTGGGAGGTGACGAAGACGCGCCGCACCTCCTCGGGTACCTCGTCGAGGTGGATGTGCCCCTCCGAGGCGATGCGCTCC
>DASWKP010000384.1:0-10293 GCA_036396575.1 Longimicrobiales bacterium
CGTCCTGCCACACCGCTTCCATCATCCTCCCCCTTTCCTGGGCTTTCGCGTGGCTCCGGGAGATGCGAACCGACTCCCGGGCGACTCTCTCTCGGTCGCCGAAACGGCGCAGGGCCTCCGCCTTGGCCTCGGCTGGGTCCCAGCCGTCGGCCTGCAGCTCCTCGGTGGCCAGCGCCAGGTGGGCCCGCACCTCCCGCTCCACGTCCTCGGTGACGGAGGCACGGCGGATGCGCCCGGCCGGCCGTCCGCCGGGGCGTGGGCGTTCCTTCATCCCCGCGTCGGGGCCTCCAGCACCCTGGCCATGGCCTGTGCGTAGCGTCGCCAGCTCGTCACGCTCGCCTCGAGCTCCGTCCGTCCCGCAGGTGTCAACTCGTAGAATTTGGCCTCGCGGCCCGTGTCGGTCTCGCCCCAGCGGGATTCCACGAAGCCCTTCTTGTCGAGGCGGCGGAGCGCGGGGTAGAGCGCGCCTTCCTCGACGGAGAAGGCCTCCTCCGTGGTTACCCGCAGCCATCGCGAGATGCCGTAGCCGTGCAGCGGCCCGCGCCGCAGAGTTTCCAGGATCAACACGTCCAGCGTGCCTTTCAGCAGGGCAAGGGATGCGTCAGCCATTGTCGGGCTCTCCATGGTCGGGCGTTGTGCCACCGAACCATAAGGGTCACACCCATAAGACTGCAAGGTATACAGGAAGGTTGGAACGGGGGCTTCAGGGGAGGGGGGGCGGGCTGGAGGAGGGCCTGGGAGCCCGTGCCGCGGGCTCCCGGGGCGCCGCCGGCATCAGAACACGGGCCCCACGGCGGATCGTGCTTCTTCCAGCTCCGCGATCCCCTCCGGATCCGGCTTCGTCACCAGGCTGACCGCGACGCAGCACGCGAAACCGGCGGCGAAGCCGGGGATCATCTCGTACAGGTCCCAGAAGCGCTCCTTGAGCAGGAGCACCCACACGATGGTGGTGACGAACCCGCCCAGCATCCCGGCGATGGCCCCCGCCCGGGTGGTCCGCTTCCAGAAGAGGGAGCACAGCACGACGGGTGTGAAGGCCGCGGCGAGGCCCGACCAGGCGAAGAGGACGAACCAGAAGACCATGCGCACCTCCGCCAACGCCAGGAGGAGGCCCGCCACCCCGATGACGACGGTCACGGTCCTGCCCAGCCGGGAGAGGCGGCGCTGGTCCGCCTCGGGATCGAAGATGTTCTGCACCACGTCCCGCACGACCGCGGCCGATGCCATGATGAGGAGGGAATCCGCCGTGGACATGATGGCCGCGAGCACGACCACCAGGAAGATCCCGGTGAAGAAGGCAGGGAAGAGGGCCTGGCTCAGCACGGGGAGGACGGTCTCCGGGTCCGCCAGGTCCGGCATGAGCACCCGTCCGGCCATCCCCGCCAGCACGGCGCCCACGTCGAAGCCGATGACGCACAGCACGGCCCAGAGTCCGCCGTCCTCGATCTCCCTCCGGTCCCGGGCCGCCATGAAGCGGGCAAGAAG
Source organism: Longimicrobiales bacterium (assembly GCA_036396575.1). Lineage (GTDB taxonomy): Bacteria > Gemmatimonadota > Gemmatimonadetes > Longimicrobiales > Gaopeijiaceae > DASWKP01. The sequence goes on from DASWKP010000384.1 coordinate 1,486, forward strand.
CTGGGGCGAGCCCAGGAAGGCGAAGCCGATGGCGATGAAGCCGAAGGCCGAGGCGACGCCCGCCACCGAGAAGCCGAACTGCCCCATGGGCCGCAGCAGGGCCGGGTCCGCGGCCTCCAGGGACGCCATGACGCCGCCCCAGCCCCCCGCCGCCGGGAACGCCACCAGCGGCAGCGTGACCAGGCACCCCAGCATGAGGACGCCCTGGAGGACGTCCGAGTACGCCACCGCCTTGAAGCCGCCCACCGCGGTATAGAAGAGGACGATGGCGAGCCCGATCCATACGCCGGCCGTGTAGCCGGTGCCCAGGAAGGTGTCGAAGGCCTTGCCGGAGGCGGTGAGCTGGGCAGCGACGTAGGCCATCGTCATGCTCAGGATCACCACGGCCGACAGGATGCGAAAGACGTGCCGCGTGTCCCGGAACCGGGCCGTGAGGTAGTCCGGCACGGTGATCGCGCGGTAGCGGTCCGTGAGCTCCTTGAACGGCCGGGCCACGAAGACCCAGGCCAGAGCCACGCCCAGCACCTCCCCCAGGATGACCCAGAAGGCATGCACACCCACGGCGTAGCCCATTCCGGTGAGTCCCAGGAGGAGCCAGGCGCTCTCGCCCGTGGCGTTGGAGCTGAAGGCGATGACCCAGGCCGGGAGCTTCTTGCCCGCGAGGTAGTAGCCCTCGACGTTCCCGGACTCACGGCTCGCCCACAGGCCAATGGCCAGAAGGATGACCAGGTAGCCGGCCAGGACGGCGAGGATGGTCGCCGAGGTCACGCGCCGTCTCCGTGTGGGTCCGCGAGGCGGTCCGCGTCTGGGCGCGGGCCGCGCTCGTCGGCGCGCTCGTCGGCGCGGTCGTTCTGGGCGCCATGGTCGTCCCCGGCGTCCGAGCCGCGCCCGCTGTCCCGGTCGCGCCGGTCGTTCCCGGCGCGATGGTCGTCGCGGTCATCCGATCTGCCGCGGTCGGCCTGGCCGGCCCCGCCGCGCCCGCCGCCATGGTCGTCCCCGGCGTCCGAGCCGCGCCGCCGGTCCCGACGCCGCGCCTTCTGGAAAGCCACCTCCACGCCGAGGCCCAGGCCGACGGCAAGGATGAGGAGGAGCCAGGCGTCGAGGGGCATGGGGGACTCGCGGGGAGGCGCATAGCGGCGGATCGGGAGGTGACCGTCAAAAGATGCGGGCGAAGGGCGCCACACGCGAGGGGGCGGGCGCGGCAACGGCTCCGGTCCCGTCTCGATTGTGGCTCGTACCCTGCGGTGATGACGCGAGCATCCGATGCGGGTTCCGCGCGCGACGGTGACGGCGCCGCCCCCCCCCAAACGACCATGAGTCAGCAGGGTGGAGCGTCCGTGGTCGATTCGTGGGGCTATAGGCACCGAAGTGTCCACGGGAGATCGCCCACCGGCGATGGTGGTCACTTGGGGGCGAAGGTGGCCCCCAAAGCTCCACGTGGACTGCCGGCAACCCCCTGGTGGTCACTTGGGGGGGGGCGTTTCGACAGAAAAGGTCACGAGGACCTTGCGGCAGGGGGAGGCAATCCAGGATCGTTCGGTGTCTCCTCCCACTCTCCGGAGCACCACCGCGGCCGATTCACGAATGACCCCCGAACCCATCGTCATCTGGGGTGCTGGAGCCATGGGCGGCTCGATCGGCGCCTCCCTCCTGCGGGCCGGCCGCGACGTGCTCTTCGTGGACACGGACGACGCCCACGCCGCCGCCATCCGGCAGCGGGGGCTCCGCATCACGGGTCCCGTCGATGACTTCACGGTGGACGCCTACTGCGCCCTCCCTGACTGGCTGGACCCGGGCCCCCGCACCGTGCTCCTGTGCGTGAAGGCCCACCATACGCCGGCCGCCATGGAGGCCCTGGCACCGCTCCTGCACCAGGATGGCTTCGTGGTCTCGGTGCAGAACGGCCTCAACGAGGAGGTCATCTCCGGGTACGTGGGCGCGGAGCGCACCGTGGGCTGTTTCGTCAACTTCGGCGCGGACGTGGTGGAGCCCGGGGTGATCCTGCGCGGCAACAGGGGGGCCGTGGTCGTGGGCGAGTTGGACGGCTCGGACACCCCGCGCATCCGGGACCTCCATGCGCTGTTTCGCCTTTTCGAGCCCGACGCGGTGCTCACGGACAACATCCACGGCTACCTGTGGGGCAAGCTGGCCTACGGCGCGATGCTCTTCGCGACAGCCCTGGCCGACGCGTCGATCGCCGATGTCCTGGCCTCGGAGCGGCACCGGCCCACGCTGGTGGAGCTGGCCCGCGAGGTCATGGCCGTAGCCGAGGCGCGACGCATCGTGCCCGAGGCCTTCGACGGCTTCGATCCCGCGGCTTTCCGCCGGGGCGCTCCGATTGACGGTGCCCTGTCCAGTCTTGACCGCCTGGTGGCCTTCAACCGGGCCTCGGCCAAGAGCCACAGCGGGGTGTGGCGGGATCTGGCGGTGCGGAGGCGAAGGACCGAGGTGGACGCGCAGATCGCCCCGGTCGCCGGCCTCGGGACCGAGTCGGGAGTGGACACACCCTTGACCTCACGCCTCGTCCGCCTCATCCACGAGGTGGAGGAGGGCGTCCGCACACAGAGCTGGGAAACGCTGGACGCGCTCCTCCGCTGACGTGGGCTCCGCCGCCTACAGAACCTGGAACATGACCGGAAGCGAGATCCAGACCGGAACCCTCTTGTCCCGATTCATGGCCGGCGTGAACTCCATCAGGGCAACCACGCTCAGCGCCACTTCATCGAACTGCGCATATCCGGAACTGGTGTGGACGAGGGCGTTCTGGACCTGGCCCTCGGCGTCGATGAAGACGTGTACGCCCACCGTGCCCCCGATATTGGCATCCCGGAACAGGGGCGGGTACTTGGCCTGAAGCGCCTGCGCCACCACGGTCCGGTTGACCAGGAGGGGTGCCACCGTGTACGGCGTGAAGGCTGGAGCTTCGGAAAGGTCGCGCGCCTCCGCATCGTCGTCGAACGACGTCGGCATCGGCAGCTCCTCGACCGGATTGTCGAGGAACGTGGTGGGCGCGATCGTGATGTCCTCGTCGATGTAGGTGCTGGAGATCACCGGGGTGGCCGGCCGCGCGATCCGCTCGGGCGCCTCGGGGATCTTGATCTCGGGCGGGAGCGTGATGGCCTCGAGTTCCTCGACCGTGAAAGAGATATCCTGGGCGCTCATGGACGGCCAGAAGGTGAACAGAGAGAAGTGGAGCACCGTGGCGGCAATCAGGGAACTCCAGAGCCAGTTGTCAAAGCCGCGCTTGAAGCGGTCATTGGCTGACTCGGGGTCGTCGACCTGACTCCCCGGAACAGCTTGCGCGTTCATCGTTCAATTCTCCGCGATGCGCTCTTCGCGAGCGCGGACCCCCCCCCACCCGTCCGCCCGACCCGTACTTTAAAGATACAACAGGGCGTCTGGCGTGGTAGTCGGGGAGGAGATACAGCCCGGCTTCTGGCGTGGCGTCGGGGAGCGGACATCCCCCCCTACCGCGACGGCTCCCGCGCCTGGAACACGACCGGCAGGGAGATCCACACGGCCACCTTCGTGTCCAGGTTCATGGCCGGCGTGAACTCCATGGTCCTGGCCACCGCCAGGGCGGCCTCGTCGAGCTGGCCGTGACCCGAGCTGGCCTGCACCAGAGCGTTGCCCACTTTGCCGTCAGCGGTCACGAACACGTGCACCTCCACGGTCCCGCCGATGCCCGCGTCCCGGAGCACTGAGGGGTACCTCCGCACCAACTCCCGGCCCACGGCGTCCCGATTGACCAGAAGAGGTGCCACGGTGTGAGGCACGAAGCCAGGAGTGGCGGCGAGGCCCCGGGCCGTCGCCGTCTCGGCCGGGGGCTGGGGCAGGGTCGCCACGGGGTTCCGATCGAAGGTCGTGGGGGTGATGGTCAGATCCGGATCGATGTTGGTGGTGGCGATCACGGGCGCCGCGGGTGGGGAGAGCGGCTCGGGAGGCTCGGGGAGGTCCACCTCGTCCAACGGAGGGAGGACGTCGATGGTGACCGCCGGAGCCCCCATGTCCGCCGCCGTCATGGTCGGCCAGAGGGCAAAGACCGCGAAGTGCAGCGCCGTGGCCACCACCATCGACCCCCACAGCCATCCCTCGAACCCCTCCTTGAATCGGTCGTTCGCCGTCCTCGAATCGACCCTCGGATCTTCCGGTAAAGGCCGCGCGTCCATCGTCCTCACCTTCTTCTGGAGCCAACTCCCGCCCTCAGCGAGGATACGACGTGCTCGCCCAGCCGTTTCCCTGCACCGGCGCCCCGACCCTCACCCTTCCACCGCCCGGCACGCCCTCCCCAGCTTCTCCAGCCCCTCCGCCGCCTCCTCCTCGGTGATGAGGAGCGACGGCCCGATGCGGGCGCAGTGGCCGTGCATGCCGCTCTGGCCGAGGAGAAGCCCCTCGTGCCGGCACGCCTCCAGCAGCGCGTTGGCGCGCTGGGCGTCGGGTTCCCTGCTTACCGGGTCCACCACGATCTCCAAGGCCTGCATGAGCCCCATGCCCCGGACGTCGCCGATCCACGGGTGGCGAGCCTGTAGCCGCAGGAGGCCGGCGCGGATCTGGTCGCCCCGAACCCGGGCCCGGGTGCGCACGTCCTCTTCGGCCATGATCTCCAGAGTGGCGCACAGGGCCGCCATGCACACCGGATTGCCTCCGAACGTGGAGATCGTCTTGCCCTTCCAGGAGGAGGCCACCTCGTCGGTGGTGATGGTGGCGCCCACGGGAAAGCCCCCGGCGATGCCTTTGGCCATGACCATGATGTCGGGGATGACGCCGTGGTGCTCGATCCCGAACCAGTGGTCCCCGGTCCGCCCGAAGCCCGCCTGGACCTCGTCGATGATCACGAGCCCGCCGTAGCCCCGGATGATCTCCGCCACGCGCTGGAAGTATCCGGGAGGGGGCACCACGTAGCCGCCCACGCCTTGGATGGTCTCGGCGATGAAAGCGGCGGGCTGGCCGTTGGTGGCCGTGACGATGACCTCTTCCACGTCCCGGGCGAAGGCCTCCGCGCACGTCTCGTCGCAGGGCCGCTTGAATGGGCAGCGGTACGCATACGGAGACAAGGCGTGGTGGACGCCCGCCACCCGGGTGGCCAGCGGTCGCCAGGCGGCGTGGGCCGTGACGTTGGTGGCCATGAACGAGCGCCCATGGTACGCCATGCGCAGGGCGATGATCTCGCTTCGGCCGGTGTGCAGGCACGCCATCATGAGGGCGGTCTCGACGGCCTCGGTGCCCGAGTTGGTGAAGAAGGTGCGCTTCAGGTCTCCAGGGGCGATCTCCGCCAGGCGCCGGGCAGCCTCCACCTGGACCTCGGTGGCGTACAGCGTGGACACGTGACCGAGGCGTGTCATCTGCTCCGTCACGCGCTCCACGATGCGCGGGTGGCAGTGCCCCACGGAGGTGGTGAGGATGCCGCTGAAGAGGTCCAGGTACTCGTTGCCATCGGCGTCCCGGACCCGGACGCCCTCGCCTTCGGCCAGGGCCAGGGGCTCGGAGTACATGTGCAGCAGGGCGGGAAGGAGGTACTCCCTCTGCCCGGCGACGATGTCGGCGTTGGTCATGGGCCTGCCGGCCTCCCGGTTCTCGACCACGCTGCGCACGGCGCCTCGGTGGTCCGGAAGACAGCTTCCACGGGGACGCGGGTGGTGCCGTTGACGGTGGTCTGGATCATGGGTGTCTCCCGTGCAAGAGGGGGGTCGCCGGGGAGGGGTCGCCATAGGATGGGCCGAGGCCGAGCCGCCGGCCAGGGTGCGCGTGGGGCCGCGGGGCCGCGTCGGGCCGCTGTCGCGTGGGGCCGCGGACCGGGCCCCATTCCGGTCGGCTCCTCCGGACCGGCTCCCGGGCACCCCCGGCCCCCGCGGCCCCCCCCGTGGCCCCTCGTGCTCCGCCTCCCGGCTCTTCCACCCACCGGGGGCTCCAGTCATGTTGGATCGTCAACGGTGGCGCGGCGGGACCCGCCACCCTCCTCACGGTTCGGTCCTTCACGGCGGGGGAAGGCATAGATGAGCGACTCGGCGCTGCCCGAGCGGGCCCAGGTCGTCGTCGTGGGCGGGGGCGTGATCGGCTGCTCGGTGGCGTACCACCTGGCCCACATGGGATGGAAGGACGTGGTCCTGCTGGAGCGGGACCGGCTCACGTCGGGCACCACGTGGCACGCGGCGGGGCTCATGGTGACGTTCGGGTCGACTTCCGAGACCTCCACCGAGATGCGCAAATACACGTGGGACCTGTTCAGCCGTCTGGAAGCCGAGACCGGACAGGCCACGGGCCTCAAGGCCATGGGCTTCATCGAGGCCGCCGCCGACGCCGACCGCCTGGAGGAGTATCGCCGGGTCGCCACGTTCAACCGCTGGTGCGGGGTGGACGTCCATGAGCTGTCTCCCAAGGAGGTGCGGGACCTCTTCCCCATCGCGAACGTGGACGACATCCTCGCGGGCTTCTTCGTCCAGGAGAACGGCACCGTCAACCCCGTGGACGTGACGGTGGCGCTGGCCAGGGGGGCTCGCATGCAGGGGGCCCGCGTGCTGGAGGGCGTGCCGGTTACGGGCGTGCTCACCCACGCCGGACGGGTCACGGGCGTCCGGACGCCCCGGGGCGACATCGAGGCCGAATTCGTGGTCAACTGCGCCGGCATGTGGGCGCGGGAGCTGGGCGCGCGGTCGGGGGTCAACATCCCGTCCCAGGCGGCCGAGCACTACTACCTCGTCACGGAGCCCATCCCCGATCTGCCGCCCGGCATGCCGGTCTTCGAGGATCCGTCCCACCATGCGTACTACCGGGAGGAGGTGGGGGGGCTCATGGTGGGCCTCTTCGAGCCGGTGTGCGCCCCCTGGGCCGTGGACGGCATCCCCGAAGGCTTCACCTTCGGGCAGATCGAGCCCGACTGGGACCGCATGGGCCCGTACCTGGAGAAGGCCATGAGCCGCGTGCCGATCTCGCTGGACGCGGGCATCCACACCTTTTTCTGCGGGCCCGAGAGCTTTACGCCGGACCTGCGACCGATCATCGGCGAAGCGCCGGAGCTCAGGAACTACTTCGTGGCGGCGGGACTCAACTCCATCGGCATCCTCACGGGCGGGGGCGTGGGCCGGCTCCTGGCCCACTGGATCATCCACGGCCGCCCGGACATGGACGTCACGGCCATCAACATCGATCGGCTGCACCCCTACCAGGCCAATCCCGACTACCGCCGGCAGCGCACGGTGGAGTCCCTGGGGCTGGTCTACCGGTGCCACTATCCCACCATGTCCCCGGAGACGGCTCGGGGGGCCAAGCGTTCTCCCCTACACGACCGCCTGGCCGCCCGGGGCGCGTACTTCCGGGACGTGAGCGGCTGGGAGGGCGTGGACTGGTACGCCCCTCCCGGGGAGGAGCCCCGGGTGGAGCGGCTGTCCTGGGGGCGCCAGAACTGGTTCCCCTGGTGGCAGGCCGAGCACGAGGCCGCACGGGAGGGGGTGATCCTTATGGACATGTCGTTCATGTCCAAGTTCCTGGTGCGGGGAAGAGACGCGGGACGGGCGCTGAGCTGGGTGTCGGCGAACGACGTGGACGGACCGTGCGGGCGCATCACCTACACGCAGTGGCTGAACGAGCTCGGGCGGCTGGAGGCGGACGTCACGGTCACGAAGCTGGACGGCGAGCGCTTCATGGTGGTGGCCACGGACACGGCCCACCGCCACGTCGAGACCTGGATGCGGAGGAGCTTCCCCGAGGGGGCCCACGCCTTCGTGACCGACGTGACCTCGGGCCTCGCCCAGATCAACGTCCAGGGTCCACGCTCGCGCGAGCTGCTCGGGACCCTCACGACAGCGGACCTGTCCAACGGGGCGTTTCCCTTCCGGACCGCCCGGGAGATCGACCTGGGCTACGCCCGGGTCCTGTGCGTGCGCATCACCTACGTGGGGGAGCTGGGCTACGAGCTGTACGTCCCCACGGAGCAGGCGGTGCACGTGTACGAGCGCCTCGCCGAGGCGGGCAGGGCCTTCGGGCTCCGCCACGCCGGGCTCAAGGCTCTGGCCAGCCTGCGCATGGAGAAGGGGTACCGGGACTACGGCCACGACATGGACAACACCGACGACCCCTTCGAGGTGGGCCTGGGCTTCTTCGTGAGCCTGGAAAAGCCCGGCGGCTTCCTCGGGCGGGAGGCCGTCCTGGAGCGCAAGGCGGCCGGTCCCCCGAAGCGCCGCCTCATCCAGGTCCGGATCGAGGACCCCGAGCCCCTCCTCTACCACGCCGAGATCGTGCACCGGGACGGCAAGCCCGTGGGCGACGTGCGGTCGGGATCCTACGGCTTCACGCTGGGTGGGGCGGTGGGGCTGGCCATGGTCGAGGCCGAGGAGCCCGTGACCCGGGCCTGGGTGGAGGAGGGCCGATGGGAAGTGGACATCGCGGGCAGGCTCCATCCCGCGGTGGCCTCCCTGAGGCCCATGTACGACCCGGGGATGGAGCGCGTGAGGGCCTGACAGACGCGAGGGTGGGCACGCTCCGGCACGCTCCGCGTTTTAACGCCAGCCCCCCCACGGGCGTCCCCATCCTGAGAGCCCACCGCCCTCGAGGGCGGTCCGTATCCCTCCCGACGGAAGGGCACATCATGGACGCATCCCTGCGGGCCCTGAACCGCTTTGGCCTGGGCGCGCGCCCGGGCGAGGTCCGGGAGGGAGGCCGGGGCGGTGTGCGGAGCGGCGCCCAAGGCGACACAGAGGGTCTGGAGTCGGACCCCAGGGGCTGGCTGGAAGGCCAGCTCGAGGGCGACCCGCCTGAGACGGCGCCGGATCTAGCCACCCTGAAGGAGCTGGGCGACCTCATCCAGGACCACCG
>DASWKP010000385.1:0-4029 GCA_036396575.1 Longimicrobiales bacterium
GAGCTGTCCGCCCGCGCGGTGCTCCTGGCCCGAGGTTAACAGGAAGCCAGGCTCGTCCATCCGCCGTCCATCCGCCGCACTAGCACGCCGCCAGACCCTCCCTTACACTCGGCGGTCCCGTTCGCGTCCCGAGCCCCGTCACCTGGAGGTCCCCTCTGTTCGGCGAACCCCTCATCACGGACCCCATGTCGATTCTGGCCTTCGAGGGTTCTGTCGTGGCGCTGATCTTCTGGCTGAGCGGCCGACCGAAGCTGAAGAGGGCCTTCGAGTTCACGCCCCCGGTCATCTACGTGTACTTCGTGCCCATGCTGGCGACGACCATCGGCGTCACTCCTTCGGCCTCCCCGGTCTACGACTGGCTGACGCGGTACCTGCTCCCGTTCGCCCTCTTCATGCTCATGATCTCGGTGGACCTGAAGAGCATCGCCCGTCTGGGGTTCATGGCGCTGGTGATGGTGGTGGCGGGCACGGTCGGGATCATCATCGGCGGGCCCATCAGCTACCTGATGTTCAGGGGCTTCCTACCGGCGGACGCGTGGATGGGCTTCGCGGCCCTGTCGGGAAGCTGGATCGGTGGCACCGCCAACATGGTGGCCATCGCCGAGAGCGTCGGCACGCCCGACGCGGCCATGGGCCCCATCATCGTGGTGGACACGGTGGTCGGGTATGGCTGGATGGGCGTGCTCCTGTTCCTGTCGGGGTACCAGGCCCTCTTCGATCGGAAGACGAACGCGCGCACCGAGGCCCTGGACGAGACCAACCGCCGGCTCCGCGAGATGGACGCCGACCGGCACCCCCTCATGCTGCGGGACGCCATGGTGATGATCGGACTGGGCTTCGCCGCCGCCGTCCTGTCCGTGAACCTCGGCCGCCTCATGCCCGCCCTCGGGGACCCCACGATCATCAGCCAGACCACCTGGGCCATCCTCATCGTGGTCACCGGCGGGCTGCTCCTGTCTCTCACGCGTCTGCGGGAGTATGAAAAGGTCGGAGCCAGCGCGCTGGGGTACGTCGGCCTCTACCTGCTACTCACGGCCATCGGCGCGCAGGGCGATCTCAGGGCGGTCCTGGACGCTCCGGTCTATCTGCTGGCCGGCGCCGTGTGGATCGCCATCCACGCGGCCGTCCTGCTGGTGGCGGCACGGCTGGTCAGAGCACCGCTCTTCTTCGTGGCCACGGGCAGCATGGCCAACATCGGAGGCGCGGCCTCGGCGCCCGTGGTCGCGGGCGTCTATCATCCGGCCCTGGCCCCGGTGGGGCTGCTCATGGCCGTGGCCGGCTACATTCTTGGCATCTACGGGGCGCTCGTGTGCGCCTGGCTACTGGGAGCGTTGTCATGACCATACGCGTACGCCGTGCGCCACGCCGCGGCAGGCTCTTCGCCCTCGTCCTGGTGGCGGCCGCCACTTCGGCGCCCCCACTGTCCGCCCAGAACCGGGGCCCCGACATCGCGCGCGCCTACCGCGAAGCCCACGAGGCGGAGATCGTGGGCGGCTTCGCCGAGCTGCTGTCAATGCCCAACCGGGCCGCCGACGCGGAGGACATCCGCCGGGTGGCGGCGTACATCCGGGACCGGCTCCTGGACGTGGGCGTGGTGGCCGAGCTGCTGGAGGTCGACGGCGCGCCACCGGTGGTGTTCGGAGAGCTGCGCGTGCCCGGCGCGTCGCGCACCCTGGGCATCTACGTCCACTACGACGGCCAGGCGGCGGATCCCGCCAACTGGACCCACCCACCCTTCGAGCCCACGCTGTACACGGCGGCCATGGAGGCCGGCGGGCGGGCCATCCCCCTGCCCCGGCCCGGCCAGGCCGTGGACCCCGAGTGGCGCGTCTACGCCCGCTCGGCGGGGGATGACAAGGCGCCCATCGGAGCGCTGCTTCCCGTCCTGAGGGCCTTCCAGGAAGGGGGCGTCACGCCTACCTCCAACCTGGTCTTCTTCTTCGAGGGCGAGGAGGAGGCGGGCTCCCCGCACCTGGAGCGGTACCTGGAGGCGTACAGGGACCGCATCGACCCCATCGACGTGTGGCTCTTCTTCGACGGCCCGGCTCATCAGAGCGGCCGCCCTCAGCTCACGTTCGGGGTGCGGGGCGTCATGGACATGGAGGTCACGGTCTACGGCGCGGCCCGGAACCTCCACTCGGGCCACTACGGCAACTGGGCCCCGGACACGCCCCTGGTGCTGGCCGAGCTGCTCACGTCCATGAAGGATGCCGATGGCCGGGTCCTCATCGAAGGCTGGTACGACACCGTGGAGCCCATCGGCCCCGAGGAGCGCGCCGCTCTGGAGTCGTTGCCGCCCGTGGACGAGGATCTCAAGGAGGAGCTGGGCCTGTTGTGGACCGAGGGCGAGCCCGCGACCCTGGCCGAGCGGATCCTGGTGCCCGCGCTGACGGTGCGGGGGCTCACCTCGGGCAACACCGGCCCCCTGGCGAGGAACGTCATCCCCAACGAGGCCGTGGCCGCGCTGGGCGTGCGCCTGGTCAAAGGCAACACGCCCGAGCACATGCGCGTGCTGATCGAGAACCACATCCGGGCCCAGGGCTTCCACATCGTCCGCAGCGCGCCGGACATGACGACGCGGCTGGCGTATCCGAGGATCGCCCGGGTCACCGGCGGCGAGGGGTACCCGGCGGCGCGCACGTCCATGTCGGATCCGGCCGTTGGCGAGGTGATCGACGCGGCGGCCGCGGCGGCCGACCGCGCGTTCGGGGAGGGCAGCCTCGTCCTCACGCCGGGGCTCGGCGGCTCCCTGCCCCTCTACCTCTTCTCCGACGTGCTGCGTAAGCCCTTCGTCAACGTCCCGGTGGCCAACCACGACAACAACCAGCACGCGCCCGACGAGAACCTGCGCATCGCCAACCTGTGGTACGCCATCGAGCTGTACGCCGCGCTGCTGACCATGCCTCCGCGGACGGGCATGTGACGGAGGCGCCGGCCGGCGGAATGAGGACGTACGCCGGCACGTTCCTCATCGCCTTCGCCACGCTGGCGCTGGAGATCGCGCTCACGCGCCTGCTGAGCGTGGCCACGTGGTACCACCTGGCCTTCTTCGCCATCTCCACGGCGATGCTGGGCATGACGGCGGGGGCCACCTACGTGTACCTCCGTCCCGATCGGTTCACGCCGGAACGCCTGCACGGCACGTTGGCCCGGGCCTGCGCGAACTTCGCCATGGCCGTGCCGGCCACGCTGGTCGTCCTGTGCCTCGTGCCCCTGTGGCTCACGTCGCTGGTCATGACCATGGTCGCCATGGGAGTGGCCACCCTGGCGTGCTCCCTGCCCTTCTACTACGCGGGCATCGCGGTCACGGCGGTCCTGACGCGGTCGTCGCTTCCCGTCACGCGCGTCTACGGCAGCGACCTCATCGGAGCGGCGATGGGATGCCTCTTCGTGCTGGCGGGCCTCGAGCTGATGGACGTCCCGAGCCTGATCCTGCTGTGCGGTGCCGTGGGCGCGCTGGCGGGCCTGGCCTACAACCACGGCGAGGTCCGGCGCAGGCCCACGCGTCTGGCCGGAGCGCTCGCGGTGGGAATCGGCCTCATCGCGGCGCTCAACGCCGTCAGCGGCCGCGGGATCCAGCCCGTGACCGTGAAGGGTCGCCTGGAGAACCCGGACAACTACCTCAAGCAGGAATGGAACTCCTTCTCCAGGGTGGTCGTCTATCCCGGCTCCGAGCGGCCACCCTACTACTGGGGCGCGAGCCCCATCGCGCCCCGGGACGTGGCGTTCCAGTACTTCATGAACATCGACGGCGACGCGGGCACCACTCTGGCCCCCATCCCGCGCGGCGAGCGCCCCTATCTGTGGTTCGACGTGACCAACGTGGGCTACTACCTGCGCTCGTCGGGGGGCGCGGCGGTCATCGGCGTGGGCGGCGGACGGGACGTCCAGAGCGCCCTCGTGTTCGGCCACGAGCGCGTCACCGGCATCGAGGTCAACCCCGTCTTCATCGACCTCCTGGAGAACGACTTCCGCGAGCTGGCGGGCATCGGCGGCCGGGACGACGTCGATCTCGTGGTGGACGACGCC
>DASWKP010000386.1:0-7688 GCA_036396575.1 Longimicrobiales bacterium
GCGATGTAGAACGTCTTGGACGGGCTCGGGATGCCCTCGACGTCGGTGATGCGACCCGACATGTTGGCCGGGCCGATGGAACGCCACCGGAAGGCCTCGAGCCAGGTGTCGTCGAGGCCGGGTCCGTTCTGGGCCAGTACCGGCGAGGCCATGGCCAGGGCCGCCGCGGTCACGAGGATGGAGCGAGGCCGGAGTCTCATGATGCCATTCCCTTCAGGACGTGAAAATCGACGGTCAGCGGGTCAACGTACCTCGCTCCCCACCCGCTCTCAAGCCGGATGGGGCGCCGTCCCGAACCGAGGAGTCCGCCAACGAACGGACGGTCGTGGTTGTCTCCGTGGACACGGCACCCGCACCTCCTGCTGAGGCGATCCCCACTCCATGACGCGCGCCACCTCCCCCGCGGGGGCCGTCGACGGGCCGCTCCGGCCGTTCCTGCCCGTGCTTCTCTTCCTCTTCGTGGGAAGCGGATGCGCGGCGCTGATCTACGAGGTTGTCTGGTTCCAGATGCTCCAACTCGTCATCGGGGCGTCGGGCATCAGCCTCGGGGTACTCCTGGGAACCTTCATGGGGGGCATGTTCCTGGGCAGCCTGGCGCTGCCCCGGTTCGTCGCCGCGGAGCGCAATCCCCTGCGCGTCTACGCAGCCATCGAGCTGGCCATCGGGGTGCTGGGGTTGCTGCTGTTGGTCGCGATCCCCGCCGTCAGCGGCGTCTACAGCGCGCTGGTGCCCCGGGGGCTGGCCTCCATCCTGCTGCGCACGGGCGTGTGCGCCCTCCTTCTGCTGCCGCCCACGGCCCTCATGGGGGCCACGCTCCCCGCGATCGCCCGCTACGTGGAGTCGACGCCGCGGGGCGTCGCCTGGATGGGCTTCTTCTACGGAGGCAACATCGCGGGAGCGGTGCTGGGGTGCCTCCTGGCCGGGTACTACCTCCTGCGGACCTTCGACGTCCCCACCGCCACCGGTGTGGCCGTGTCCTTGAACGTGGTGGTGGCGGCGGTGGCGTACGGCGTCTCACGGGTGGTGGAGTACGCGCCACGCATGGAGGATGGCGCCGAGGCCGAGCCCATCTTCACGGCCGGACGAAGGAGCGTCTACGTGGTGATCGGGCTGTCGGGACTCGCGGCCCTGGGCTCGGAGGTGGTGTGGACCCGCCTCATGTCCCTGCTGCTCGGGGCTACCACGTACACGTTCTCCGTGATCCTGGCGGTCTTTCTGGCGGCCCTGGGCGCCGGTAGCGCGGTCGGCTCCCACCTGGCCCGGACCGTGAAGGACCCGCGAGCCCTCCTGGGGCTGTGCCAGGCCCTGGCGGCGGTGGGCATCGCCTGGACGGCCCACGTCATCGCCACGGCGTTGCCCTACTGGCCGATCAACCCGTCGCTCACGTCCAGCCCATGGTTCCTCTTCCAGGTCGACCTGGTCCGGGCCGTCCTGGCGCTGCTCCCCGCGCCGTTGCTGTGGGGGGCCAGCTTTCCCCTGGCGGTGGCGGCCGCCGCGAAGCCCGGGCAGGACGCGGGCCGGCTCATGGCCGGCGTCTACGCGGCCAACACCGTGGGGGCCATCGCGGGAGCGCTGGGTTTCGGCCTCGTGGCCATTCCCCTGATGGGCACGCAGAACGCCCAGCGGCTCCTCATGATGCTGTCCGCGCTGTCGGCTCTGGTGATCCTGGCGCCGGTAGGCCGCGCGGCGGGGCCGCTCTCCAGCGCCGGGCGGGCCCGGGGATGGGGGCTGGTGGCCGGCGTCGTGGCGGTCGTGGCCCTTCTGGCCTGGCGCCTGGCTCCGGTGCCCGCCGTTCTGGTCGCCTACGGCCGGTACGCTCCCACCTACGATCCGCCTACGGCCCTCTACGTGGGAGAGGGCATGAACTCGTCGGTTGCCGTCACCGAGCTCGACAACGGCGACCGCAACATCCACGTCGGAGGCAAGGTCGTCGCCTCGACGGAGCCGCAGGACATGCGACTCCAGCGCATGCTCGGACACCTGACGGCGCTGCTCGCCGCGGAGCCTCGCACCGTCCTGGTGGTGGGGTTCGGCGCCGGGGTCACGGCGGGCACGTTCGTGACCCATCCGTCGGTGGAGCGCATCGTCATCGTGGAGATCGAGCCTCTGGTCATCGACGTCGCCTCGGCGCACTTCGCCGGCGTGAACCACGACGTGCTGGACGATCCCAGGGTGGAGGTGATCTACGACGACGCCCGCCACTATCTCCTCACCACCGACGAGACCTTCGACCTCATCACCGCGGACCCCATCCATCCGTGGATGAAGGGCGCCGCCGCCCTCTACACTGAGGAGTACTTCCGGAGTGCGCGGGCGCACCTGAATGCCGGGGGCGTCATCACCCAGTGGGTGCCCCTCTACGAGAGCACCGCCGACGTGGTGAAGAGTGAGTTGGCCACCTTCTTCCGGGTCTTTCCCGAGGGCCTGGTGTGGGGCAACACCCAGAACGGCCAGGGCTACGACGTGGTCCTGTCCGCGACGGGCGCGTCCCCCAGGATCGACGTGGACGCGCTGACGGCGCGCCTGCTCCAGCCGGATCACACCTACGTGGCCGAGTCGCTCGCCGAGGTGGGCTTCACCACGCCAAACGACCTCCTGGCCACCTACGCCAGCCGCGCCCGCGACCTGGAGCCCTGGCTCGCCGGCAGCCAGATCAACCGGGACCGGAACCTCCGCCTCATGTTCCTGGCCGGCCTGGGCCTCAATCGGTACGAGCAGGCGGGCATCTACCGCGAGATCCTGGAGCACTCCCGCTTTCCCCAGGACGTCCTCACGGGCTCGCCGGAGCGGATCCAGCGTCTCAGGCGATCGCTGGGGATGAGGTGACTTACCGGAAGCTCGAGTACCGGGTCCGCGCTCGAAGATGCTCCAGCATGATGGGCGCGAAGGGCGTCAGCCCGAAGGGTAGGCGGTCCGGCGCCTGGAGGACGTCCGTGCCCCAGAGTCCGTTGAGCTCGAGCAGGAACGGCCCCTCCGGGTCGATGCCCACGTCCCACCCCACGCTGGCGCGTTCGGAAAACACCTCCTGGGCCTCGCGGCAAAGGTCCAGCGCCTCCCGCCAGAAGGGGACCACCACGCCCTCCACCTGACGTCCGCTGTCGGGGTGACGGGGCTCGCCGTCGTCCAGGCCCACGCCCCGCCAGGTGAAGACCCTCCCCAACCGACCCGTCTCCAGGTCCACGGGGGCCAGCAGGCCACCCTGGTGCAGATTGTCCACGGAGGCCCCCTGGGTTGGCAGGCGCATCCAGGGGGGCAGGACGGCGACGCTGCCGCCGCCCACCGGCCGGAGCGTTACGACGCGGATCGTGCTGATGGGCGCGTCGGGCACCCAGGTGAGGCTCTCGTGGTTGAGTCGACGGGGCTGGATCATGTGCACCGAGCGCTCCGCCGCGGCCGTGATCACGGCCAGCAGCTCGTCCCGTGAACCCGCCCTGTCCTGGCCGCACGTCCAGCACCCGTCACCCTGCCACGTCCAGCGGCGGATGCCCTGCCCCCGGTGGCTGTGGGTGGGCTTTTCATAGAGGTCTCCCTCCCACGCGGGCGAGTCGGGCCGCGGGACCCTGGGCGCTTGCCAGCGCTGGGAGCAGCGGGCCAGCACGGGCACGGTCCTGAGTCCCCTCTTCTCGCAGATCTCGTGGAAGTCCGCCTTGTCCACGTTGGCCCTCCGCCGGGGCAGGAGGGCGAACTGGATCTCGGCGTTGCGCAGCGAGTCCACGTAGAGCTCCGCGTCCCGCATGCGACCGTCCCGGTACAGCTCCCACACGTAGTACATCCGGGGCGAATGCCGGTAGCGCACGGAGAGGGTGAGCAGGTCCCCGAGTTGCTTCCACAGGGGACGGCCGGAGCGTCGCCGGGCCGGTGGCCCCAACTGGAGCAGCGTCTTCACGGACTTGTAGGGCGCGCCCAGCCTGTACCCCACGTTCATGGGAATCCCGAAGGCGAGGCGGCGCTCCCGCAGGCGGGCCCGGAACGACGCGGGCGACGACAGGATCCGCGTCGTGAGACGGCGCACTTCGCGCATGGCCTGCCGGGCTTCGGCGTGGCTCATCGGCGGATGCCCGCCTGGACCCGCAGGTGCTGGAGCATGATCTCGGCGAACGGCGACAGGCCGAAGGGCGGGACCTGCATCAGGTCACACCCCCACATGCCGTTCATCTCCAGGAGGAAGGGCCCCTCGGCGTCGATGCCCACGTCCCAGCCGACGCTCGGGCGGCTGGCGAAAGCCTCCTGCGCCTCCCGGCACAGCTCGAGGGCCTCCGGCCAGAAGGGCACCACCACGCCCGCAACGGGCCTGTCCGTGTCCGGGTGCAGCGCGGTGCCCATCCCGTCGCTCAGGCCCCAGTAGTTCCGCATGGGCTGGATCGTGCCGGTGGCCACGTCCACCGGTGCCGGAAAGCCACCTTGGTGGACGTTGTCCACCCAGGCGCCCTCGCGGGGGATGCGCATGACCGGCCGCATGTACTCCACGCGCCCGCCTCCCACGGGCCGGAGCGTGGTGATGCGGATCGTGCTGATGGGGCCGTCCCGCACCCAGTCCAGGTCCGGGTGGTTGTGGCGCCTGGGCTGGAGCATGTGGATGTCCTTCCGGGCCGCCTCGCTCACCAGGGCCAGCAGCTCGCCCCGGTCGCGTGCCCGGGTGCTCCCGCACGTCCAGCTCCCGTCCTCCTGGCGCCGCCAGCGCCGGATGCCCTTCCCCTGTGATCCTCGTGCCGGCTTCTCGTAGAGGTCGCCCTCCCACTCGGGGGAGTCGCCGTCCAGAATGTCCGGCTCGGACCAGCTCGCCGCGCACGTCGCCAGGACCGGCACGGTGCGGAGGCCGAACTTCCCGCAGCGGCGATGGAAGTCCACTTTGCCGCCGCGACTGTCTCCCCGGATGCGGGGCATGGCCGCATACTGGATCTCCACGTTCTGCATCGTGTCCACGTAGTAGGGCGCGTCGGCCATGCGTCCGTCCCGGAAGAGCTCCCACACGTAGTAGAGGCGAGGCGCGTGCCTCCAGCGCAGGGAGATGTGGAGCATGTCGACGAGCTGCCGCGCGAGCGGCGTGCCCCACTGGCGCCGGATGCGCGGACCCCAGCGGAGGAGCTCGAACAGCGAGCGGAACGGCGCGGCGACGCGGAGCCCCACGTTGGTGGGGATGCCCATGTAGACGTAGCCGCGCCGCAGACGGGACAGGAATGACCTCGGGGACCGCAGGATCCTCGCCTTCAGGCGGCGGATCTCGCGGATCGTCTTCAGGGCGTCGGCTCGGTCCATTCCACACTACATGGTGGATCGAGCGGAACCGCGCAACGAGTCGCGGGGCGGTCTACTCCGCGCGCAGAGCCACCTTCGGATCCACCCGGGTGGCCCGCCAGGCGGGCAGCACCCCTGCCGTGAGCGTCACCGCCAGGAGGGCCGCCGCCACGGTCCCGTAGACCAGGGGGCTCCGCGAGGAAACCTGGTAGAGGAGCGGCTCCACGAATCGGGAGGTGGCCAGGGCGATCACCAGGCCCAGGGTCATGCCAAGGAGCACGAGGCCCACGGCGCGGCGGGCCACCATGGCCACCAGACGCGACACCCCGGCTCCGAGGGCCGAGCGCACGCCCAGCTCGTGGTGCCGGAGCGTCACCTCGAAGGCCAGGACGCTGTACAGGCCGATCCCCGCCACCACCAGCGCCAGGAGCCCGAACAGGGAGAACATGGCCGCCCCCAGAGTCCAGGAGCGCAACTGGGGCGCCAGCAGATCCTCCAGGACCTGGGCCTGTGCGAAGCGGATCTGGGGCGAGGTGCTCCGGGCCTCCCGCTGCACCAGCTCCACGAGCTGGTGGGCGTCGCCGTTCGTCCGGACCATGAGGGCCTGGGGGGGGCCCTGGTACGCGGGGTGGCCTTCGTTCAGGTAGAAGAGGAAGTGGGGATCGCCCTCCACGAGGGCCTCACGGCGGTGGTTCTCCACCACGCCCACCACCGTCGTGCAGGGTGCCCCGTCCTCGTCCCCGAAGATCATGCACTCGCCCACCGCGCTCGCCGCCGGCCAGTACGCCCCGGCCATGCTCTCGCTGATCACGGCGACCGGGGGCGCGTTCTCGGCCTCGTCGCTGGCCTGGAGCGCCCGGCCCTCGAGGACCGCGAGCCCCATGGCCTCGAAGTAGCCCTGGCTCACCTTGTTGGCGTAGGGACCTCCCATGGAATGGCGGGGCACGGAGTCCAGCCCCGGGATCCGGGGCGTGCCGATCGAGATACTGGAGTAGAACGGCACGGTGTAGGTCAGACCGGCGCTTTCGACGCCGGGAAGCCTGAGGGCTCGGTCCCGGGCGTCCCTGTAGATCCCCATGCGCACGTCGGCCGGGAGCGTCTCGGACCACTGCAGGCTGACCACGATCACCTGGTCGGCGTCGAAGCCCAGGTCCGTGTCCCGGGCGCCCTGCAGGCTGCGCACGAAGAGGCCGGCCCCGACCAGGAGCACCACCGAGAGCGTCGTCTGGGCCACCAACAGCGTCGCCCGGGTGCGGGAGCCGCCACCGGAGGAGCCGGGGCTCCCCACCTTGAGGGACTGGGCCACGTCCGCCCGCGAGGCCTGGAGCGCGGGGATGAGCCCCGCCAGCAGGGCCGTGACCAAGGTCGTCACGGCGATGAAGAGCAGGAGGCGCCCGCTCAGCCCGGAGTCCGTGAAGGCCACGTCGGGAAGGAGGACGTCGTGGACGGCCTTCCCTCCCCAGCGGAGGACCAGGAGCCCGCCCACCGCGCCCAGCAAAGCCAGAAGGAGGCTCTCGGAGAGGAGCGCTCCCAGGATCCGGGCGCGGCTCCCGCCCAGGGCCGCCCGCACCGCCATCTCCCGGCCCCGGCGCGTCGCCCGGGCCAGGAGGAGGTTGGCAACGTTGAAGCAGGCCACCAGAAGCACGATCAGGGAGACGCCCGCCAGCCAGCGGGCCACCTGGGTCTCGGCCCCGGCGTTGGGCCCCCGGGCCGCGATGATGGGGGCGGCGATGAGCCGGGCCTCCGGGTCGTATTCGCCCTCGAAGATCATCGCCTCGCGACCGGCCCTGTGGGCGGCCGTGGCGGCGGCGTCGGCGACCTCGGGGGTCGCGTCCTCCGCCAGGCGACCCACCGCGGAGAGCCACCACCAGTTGCGGTGCTCCACCCACATGGTACCGCCGGTCTCGATCTGCTGGGCGCGAAGGAGCGGTAGCCACACGTCCACGGGCGCCAATTCCGCTCCCGTGAAGCCCGCGGGAGCCACGCCTACGATCTCGTAGCGGCCATTGCCGATCTCGAGGGTCCGCCCCATCGCGCTCGGGTCGGCGCCGAAGGCCCGCTCCCAGTACTCGTGCGAAAGGACCGCCGTGGGATTGGCGTCCAGGGCCTCCTGGTCCTCCCCGAAAAACCTGCCCGCCGCCGGCACGACGCCCAGCAGGGAGAAGAGGCTCGCCGATGCCATGGACATGCGCACGCGCTCTGCCTCGGCGCCTCTGCCCGCCGTGACAGGTTGTGAGATCGTGTAGGCGGCCACCCGAGAGAAGGCCCCCACGGACTGGAGGTCCGTGTAATCCGCGTACGTCAGCGTGCGGCTGGCGCGCCGTTCGCCGTTGAAGATCTCCCGGTCCACGTAGATGTGGCGCACGGCGTCCGCGTCGACCACGTGCTGTGGCGGGCTCAGGAGCAGCCGGTCCACCACGCCGAACATCACCGCGTTGGCGCCGATGCCCAGG
>DASWKP010000387.1:0-5849 GCA_036396575.1 Longimicrobiales bacterium
AAGCTGAGCTCGCTGGCGCCGAGGTCGCCGTCGAAGTAGCACAGCCTGACCGAGTCCAGGTCAGTGAGCTCGTCGGCCAACTCCCACAGGTGGGACGAGAAGATGAAGGCGCTGGTGTCGGCCCGGGAGCACCCCCTCAGCACGGCCCGGGAGGCGTCCAGGGCGTCGGCCACGTTGGTCCCGCGGAAGACCTCGTCGAAGATGGCCACGACCCTCTCCCCACGGGCCACGGCCTCCACCACCTGGCGCACGCGGCGGACCTCGGCCAGGAAGTAGCTGATGCCCTCCCGCAGGTTGTCCTCGGGCGAAAGGCCCGTGAGAAAGCGGTCGACGGAGGCGAAGGCGAAGCGCTCCGCCGGGACGGGCAGGCCGCAGTGGGCGAGGTGCATGCAGAGCCCCACGGCTCGGAGATACGTGGTCTTGCCCGCCATGTTGGGCCCGGTGAGGAAGACCAGCGTCTCGCCGCCCCGGAGGGAGACCGGATTCCGGACCGCCTCGGGCAGGAAGGGATGCCAGAGCCCTTCCCCCTCCAGCCAGGCACCCTCGTGCTCGACCAGCTCGGGAAGGACCCACCCCTCATCGAGAAGGAGGGCCGCCGCCGCGAGGGCGTCCAGCTCGGCCATGAGGTCCAGGAGCCGGTGGATCTCGTCGCGGAGGCCGCTCCGGAGGAGCCGGTCCACCTCCAGCGTGCGCCAGTAGGGGCCGGGGTCCGCGAGCCCGGAGGATCGGATGGCATCCGTGACCTCTCGCACCTCCTCGCAGATCCGCCAGACCTCCGTGGGAGCGTCTCCCCCGTCCAGCCTTCTCATGAAGCGGCCCACCTCGGACAGGAGCTTGCCCATTGCCTGGACGCCGCCCCGGGCGTGGCGCAGGAGGTCCCGGTAGCGGAGGGCGATGAGCGTGGAGTCGACCGCTCTCCCCAGCGCGTTGCCGCCGCTGGCCGTCGCATACGTGGAGTCCACATAGGCCCGGACCGCTTCCAGGGCCCCAACGGGCACGTCGAAGCGGTGACCGCCCCGGTGCAGCCATGCCACGGCCTGGAGTCGGGCCCGGATGGCCGCCGGGTCGCTCAGGGGATGGCGGAGGACGTCGCTCAGGCGCTTCAGGCCCGGGCGCGTGGCCGTCCGGTCCAGCACCGTGAGAACGGAGGCGCCGCCGTCCCGCGCCTGGAAGAGCTCCAGGTCCTGGTGGGTCTGGGGGTCGGTGTGCATGGGCGGGTGGGCTGGTGTCGATGTCGTAGCAGGGCGGGTGGGCTGGTGTTGATGTCGTAGCAGGGCGGGACGCGCTTCCCCACCTCGCCCAGGATAGCGGAGCCCTCGCCTGACGCGACAGCATTGTTATGCTTACCCCCTATGTATAGATTGAGACATGGAGCTACCTGAGTCGGTCCTGGAGCAGTTCAGAGCCTTCGGCAAGGCCGGCGGCCAGGCGCGAGCCCGCAGGCTCTCTCAGGCGAGGCGGCGACGGATAGCCCGGGCCGCCGCCGTGGCGCGATGGACCCGCGAACGGTTCGGGGCCCGCCGCTTCACCCAACTCGGCCTCCCCGGTGCCGAGTTGATCGACAGGGGGATCGCGGATGTGGCG
Source organism: Longimicrobiales bacterium (assembly GCA_036396575.1). Taxonomy (GTDB): domain Bacteria; phylum Gemmatimonadota; class Gemmatimonadetes; order Longimicrobiales; family Gaopeijiaceae; genus DASWKP01. The sequence goes on from DASWKP010000387.1 coordinate 1,585, forward strand.
GCGGAGGTGGAGACCGTCGAGGGGCTGTTGGTCGCCATGGCGGCGACGCGACTCCGGAGGGAGGGCGTGCCGGTGCCCGCCGTCACATGGCCCGATCCCGAGCTTCGCTGCTACCGGCTCATCGAGGAGAAGCACGGAGACATGGCCCACGCGCGCTACAACGCGCTGAGGCAGCAGGTCGTCTCCTTCGCCAACTCCTGTTGCACCGTTCGCCGGAAGGGGGCACCCCATGCGCCATGAGCTGACCCGGGATCGGCTGAGGAGCCTCATGGCCGAGATCGCGCGCGGGACTCCGGGTCGTGGCGGGCCCTTCCACGTCTACCTGGTGGGTGGCGGGACGGCGGTGTGGGCGGGTTGGCGCGATGCCTCGGTGGACGTGGACCTCTTCTCGGAGCACGAGGAGCTGTTCCGCGACGTCCAGGGAATGAAGGAGCGACTGAACATCAACATCGAGTTCGCCCGCCCCGAGGACTTCGTGCCGGAGCTGCCAGGAGCCGGTGACCGGCACGTTTTCATCCGGTCCGTGCGCCAGGTCCACTTCCACCACTACGATCCGTACTCCCAGCTTCTCTCGAAGGTGGTGCGGGGCTTTCCCCGGGACCTGGAGGACGCGCGCCACTTCCTGAGCAGCGGCATGGTGGATGCGAGCCGATTCCGGGCAATGGTGGAGCAGATCCCCGAATCGGCGTTCTCGCGGTACCCGAGCCTGTCCCCCGCCGGGGTGCGCAAGGCGGTCGCGACGTTTCTGGGAATGGTGGGGGGCTGAGCCCTCCTCCTGCTCATCCCGCGAGCTCCGCGTCGATGGCACGTCCAGGAGATCACCAACTACATCGGCGCGCTCCGCTACGGGCTCGGGGCCTTCCCGCACGCGGCGGATCGTCGGCCTGGCGCGCAGGATCCCCCTGATCCCCCTCACGAGGGAGGTCGCCAGGATCCGGTGGTTGGTGAGGAGCCTGGCGCTCTACCGGATGGTGTTAGCCAGCCCCGGCAGGAGGATCTGCTGGAGTTGCTGGAGGGGGATTCGGGCCACGACGCTGACGGCGATGGGGTGCCGGTGGAGTGCCAGGTCGTTGGGGGTGGGGCCAATCGGGCTACCACTTCATTCCTGACGGAAGGGGAGTGGGGTCTGCGGGTGTGTCCTGGCGCCGGCCGGACCTGGGCTACTACCTGGGCCAGTTCGGCAGGGCGTAGGGCTCTCTCGACTCACCGGTCACGAAGTCGCCCATCGCTCCTGTGGCAGTCGGATCGGCACGCCTCCAACCGAGTGGACGATCGGCACGCCTCCAACCGAGTGGACGATCGGCACGCGCGGCTCCCCTTCCGGTGATTGGGCGTCGGTCGACTGCCACCAAGCTCACGTGCGTATTTCGGCCCACGTGGAAGGCGCGTTTCGGTCGAAGTGGCGAACGGCGGGGAGGGCGCGGCCGTTTCGTGGACGTGGCGAACGGCGGGGAGTGCGCCGGCCTCCGTGGACGGCGCGGGTGGCGGGGAGGCCGCAGCCGTTTCGCAGCTCACCCGCGCGCCCCCAAACGACCACGCACGGGGCACGCGCGGCCAGCGTGGTCGATCGGGGGCCACCTACGCCCCGAAGTGACCACGACAGCTTTCCCCCCGCCGGCGGTGGTCGATCGGGGGCCACCTACGCCCCGAAGTGACCACGACAGCCTTCCGCCCGCCCGCTGTGGTCGATTGGGGACCGGGCGACGGTGCGCTCGTTCCGACGGCCGCCCTCAGTGGACGTGGGAAGCGAGTGGCGGGGAGGCCGCGGCCGTTCCGTGGACGTGGCGAACGGCGGGGAGTGCGCGGCCGTTCAGTGGACGTGGAAAGCGAGTGGCGGGGAGGGCGCGGCCGTTCAGTGGACGTGGGAAGGGAGTGGTGGGGAGGGCGCGGCCGTTCAGTGGACGTGGCGAACGGCGGGGAGTGCGCCGGCCTCCGTGGACGGCGCGAGTGGCGGGGAGGCCGCCGCCGTTCCGTGGACGTGGAAAGCGAGTGGCGGGAGGCCGCCGCCGTTGCGTGGACGTGGGAAGCGAGTGGCGGGGAGGCCGCCGCCGTTCCGTGGACGTGGCGAGTGGCGGGGAGTGCGCCGCCCTCCGTGGACGGCGCCGGTGGCGGGGAGGCCGCAGTCGTTCCGCAGCTCACCCGCGCGCCCCAAAACGACCACGCACGGGGCACGCGCGGCCAACGTGGTCGATCGGGGGCCACCTACGCCCTTAAGTGACCACGACAGCCTTCCCCACGTCGGCGGTGGTCGATCGGGGGCCACCTACGCCCCGAAGTGACCACGACAGCCCTCCACCCGCCAGCGGTGGTCGATTGGGGGCCACGGCATGGTCGCCCCCAACGCCTCGCTCACGCACGGCGAGGTGGGCCGGCGCGGGGTCCGCGCTCGATCTCACCGGCCCCGACCCAAATCGGAGCCTGGACCCGCGAGCCCTTCGCCGCGTTGGAACGGGGTCCTCGTCAAGTTCCGGGCGAATCCCGCTCCGGGGCCCGCGATCCTCGCAGGCTCCTGCCCCATCCACGTTGCCCATGCACCTGCCTCACGCTCCTGCCTCATGCACCTGCCTCACACTCCTGCCCCAGGCTCCTGCCCCAGGCTCCTGCCCCATCAGCTCGGCGCCTCGTGTCACCTTCACCTGGCCTTCGGCCATCTCCCGAACCACCACCAGCCGATCCCGGTCTCGTTGACTCAACTTGAGCATCTCCCCACTCCGCTGGAGCTCCCGGCCCTCCCACAGGCCTCCCTCCAGAGTGGGACATTTCTGCATCAATCCAAGTGAGACACTTATGCTTCAACGCTACAGCCGTGGGGTCAGCGTGGGGTCAGCGTCCTTGCCCCGTCCGTGACCCTCCCCTAACCTCAGCCGGCCCTCGATCCTGCTTTCCAGGGCCTGACTGCCCGGGGGGGGCCGTCAGATCGCCAAGTCCCGAGTGGAGGGAGGTCGAGATGGTATACCTCTGCGAACGTGAGATCGGATTCGACGGGACGGCGATCGGCTTCCCCTCGGTCCTGGGATGCCGCGCCATCGTGGTGGTGACCGGTGGCGGCTTGTTCGGCTTTCACCTCAATGGGACGCTGAGCACGGCCAAGAGGAACGCGTTCGTGGGTTTCATCACGACCCATGCTCATGGGAACGTCCGAAGGGCCGTCTACGCAGCCTCCACGGGCGTCGGGTTCAAGGCGGACCACGATGAGCTCCGGGCCATCGCCCAGGACCTGGGGTACACCGGCGCGATCTACTGGGGAAGCCTCTCCACGGCGGGGTCGGTCTACGTGCACTATCAGGACGTCAACCACACGACCTGCACGCTCACGTCGCGGGCCTGGGACGACGCGACCGACAGCGTCGACGGCAACAAGACCCCCTACGTCGCGGGCCCCAACCGCGCCATCGCCAATGGTGCGGCGCCGACCCGGATGTACAACAACGTGAGCACCGTCGGATTGAAGGCGGTGTATCCGACCAAGATCTGACCGGTGGACCGCGAAGCCCTCTCCGCCATCGATTCCACCGAGGCCGGCTCCCTGGGGGTCCCCCACCTCCGACGTCTCTGGGCCAGGGTCCAACTCGGTCTGCTCGGGGGCGATCCGTCGCCTACGATGGGGGAGCTTCTCCTGGACCGGATCGTCTGCGACTCCCTGGGGATGGGCCTGACCGACGCCATGCAGTTCCTGTTCCAGCCGGGGCTGTCGTACGAGGGGTTCGAAAGCTGGATCGCCTCGATCCATGGGGGGGAGGTACCCCGGGCGCGGATCGAGCAGACCCGGCATCGGCTGAACGTCGCGCTGAGCGACCCCCCTCCCCCGGAGTGGGGCGCGGACCCCGGGGACGACGACCAAACGATGCTGAGCGCGGCGGACCTCGATTGCTTCGAGCGCCACGGCTACGTGGTGGTCCGGGGCGCGGTGTCCGCGGCTGGTAGCGGCGCGGCGGAGCGGGCCGTGTGGGAGGCCCTCGGGGCTTCGCCGGAGGATCCCGACTCGTGGTACTCGGCGGGCCGGGAGCTGCGGCGCAAGGTGATGGTGGAGCTGTATCGTCATCCCGCCCTGGAGGCGAATCGTCTGGCCCCGGGGGTACGTCGGGCGTTCGCCCAACTCTGGGAGACCGACCTGCTGTGCGCCAGCACGGACCGGGTCGGCTTCTCGCCGCCCGAACGGCACGACTATGCGTTTCCCGGTCCCGGGCTGCACTTCGACCTCCACTTCCGGGCGCCCATGCCGTTCGGGCTTCAGGGTATCCTGTACCTCACGGAAACACCGGCCG
>DASWKP010000388.1:0-3206 GCA_036396575.1 Longimicrobiales bacterium
AGACGGGCTACCCCGTCGACATGCTCGACCTGGACCTGGACCTGGAAGCGGACCTGGGCATCGACACGGTCAAGCAGGCGGAGATGTTCGCGGCCATCCGGGAGGCGTACGACATCGAGCGGGACGAGAATCTCGCGCTCCGGGAGTACCCGACCCTCGGCCACGCGATCGCCTTCGTGTACGAGCGGCGGCCGGACCTGGAGCCAGGCCTGGAGCCAGACCGGGAGCCAGGCCGGGAGGCGCGGCCGGCGTCGGTGACGGCCGGCCCCGCAGCCGCGGTGGCGCCCGCCGCGCCCACCGCGCCCGTTACACCCGAACCCGCGGCCCCGACGGAGGCCCCGGACGCCGCGGACCCCGTCCGGATCAGAGTGCTGGAGATCGTGGCGGACCAGACGGGCTACCCCGTCGACATGCTCGACCTGGACCTGGACCTGGAAGCGGACCTGGGCATCGACACGGTCAAGCAGGCGGAGATGTTCGCGGCCATCCGGGAGGCGTACGACATCGAGCGGGACGAGCGCCTCGCGCTGCGGGAGTATCCGACCCTCGGCCATGCGATCGCCTTCGTGTACGAGCGGCGGCCGGACCTGGCGACGGACCTGGAGCCGGACCTGGCCACGGAGGCGGTTGCGGTGACCCCAGGGGTGGACTCCAGGGAGGTGGCCCGGGCGGTCCCGCGGCGGGTGCCCGTGTCGAGCCTGCGACCACCCATCGATCGCTTCCTGCCGACGGGCGTGACGCTCGACGAGGCGGACCGGATCGTCGTCGCCGCCGATCGTGGTGGCGTGTGGGAGGCACTGGCCCAGCGGCTCGACAGACTTGGCATCACCCCCCTCTTGCTCGAGCCGGGAACCGGTCGCGAGGAGGCCGTCCGCCGGGTCGATGCCTGGCGGACCGAGGGGCCCGTGAAGGGAGTGATCTGGCTACCCGCCCTCGACGTCGTTCCCGGGGCGGACCTGCTGGACTCCGACAGCCGTGGGCCGGTGCTGGACACCCGCATCCGGGCTCTCTACGGCCTGGCCCGGGCGGTCTATGACGACCTGGAGGCGCCGGGGACGTTCCTGCTCGCCGCCACCCGCCTGGGAGGCCGCCACGGGTACGGCGCCGACGGCGCGGCCGATGTGGCCGGGGGCGGCGTGGTCGGGTTCACGAAGGCCCTGAGCCGGGAGCGCCCGGACTGCATGGTGAAGGCGGTGGACTTCGCCGAAGGCCAGAAGCCCACGTCGGTGGCATACCGCCTCCTGGACGAGATCGCCTGGGATCCGGGCATCGTGGAGGTAGGGTACGTCGCCGGTCACCGCTGGTGCGTCCGCCTCGAGGAGCGTCCGCTGGGCACGCCCGGCGACGGGCCGCGCTGGGAGCCCGGCCGCGCGGCCAGCGCGGGCCTGGATGACGAGGACGGTGAGCCCGTGATCGTGGTCACCGGTGCCGCCGGGAGCATCGTGTCGGCCATCGTGACGGACCTGGCTCCCTGGACCCGAGGCACGTACTGGCTCCTGGACCTCACGCCGGAGCCCGACCCCGACGATCCGGACCTGGCGCGCCTCGACTCGGAGGGTCTGCGCCGCGACCTCTTCGAGCGCATGAAGGCCCGGGGGGAGCGGGCCACCCCGGCGTTGGTGGAACGCGAGGTCGCGAGACTGGAGCGGACCCGGGCGGCGCTGGACGCCCTCCGAGCCGTGGAGGATGCGGGGGGGCGGGCGCGATACCGGTGCGTCGACCTTCTCGACGCGGAGGCCGTCCGGTCGGTGATGGGCGAGGTCCTGGACGAGCACGGCCGCGTGGACGCCTTGATCCACGCGGCGGGCCTGGAGATCAGCCGCGCGCTGCCCGACAAGGAGCCCGGGGAGTTCGACCGGGTCTTCGACGTGAAGGTGGAAGGCTGCCTGAACCTCCTGTCGGCCCTGGGGGAGGCTCCGGTGGGCACCGTGGTGGTGTTCTCCTCCATCGCGGGGCGCTTCGGCAACGCGGGCCAGACCGACTACTCCGCCGCCAACGACCTGCTGTGCAAGCTCGTGGCTGGCCTGCCGAGGTTCCGGCCGGGGACCCGGGGGATCGCCATCGACTGGACCGCGTGGGCGGACATCGGCATGGCGTCCCGGGGCTCGATTCCCGCCATCATGAGGGAGGCCGGCATCGACATGCTCGCGCCGGAGGTAGGCATCCCGGTGGTCCGGCGGGAACTGGCGGCGGCATTCCACGGGGAAGTGGTCATCGCGGGCGCCCTGGGCAGGATGCTCCCCGCCGGGGACGCGACGCCCCTGGACCTGGCGGCCCTGGAGGACCAGGTCGGGGCTCCAGGGGCCATGATCCACCGGGCGACGGGGTTCGGCGCGGGGCAGGGGCTCGTGGCCGAGGCCACTCTGGATCCGTGCGCGACGCCGTATCTCATGGACCACCGCATCGACGGGACCGCGCTTCTGCCCGGCGTCATGGGGATGGAGGCCATGGCGGAGGCGGCTCTCATCCCGTTTCCCGAGCGGCACGTCGTCGCTCTCGAGGACGTGGAGTTCCACCAGCCCTTCAAGTTCTACCGGGACGAGCCCAGGACCCTCACCGTGTGGGTGGACTACACCCTGGACGGCGCGGACGTGATGGGCCACTGCCGGGTCACCGGTGCCCGCATCCTCCACGGGATGGATGAGCCGGAGGTGACCACCCACTTCACCGCCACGGTGCGCCTGTCCCCCAGCGCGCCGCGGGACGAGACCGAACGGGCCGTCCCGGAGCCCGAGGGCGAGGGGGTCGCGCCAGCCGACATCTACGACGTCTATTTCCACGGCCCCGCCTACCAGGTTCTCGGTCGGGCGTGGCGGACCGGAGAGGTGCTGACGGGACGCTTCGCCGAGGCCCTCCCACCCAACGCGGGGCCTGAGGGGGGGCGCACCATCACGGGGCCCCGGCTCGTGGAGCTGGCGTTCCAGACCGCGGGGCTGGCGGAGCTGGCGGAGACCTCCCGCATGGGGCTCCCCCACCACCTCGACCGGCTTGCCTTCCACCGGGATCGACCCGAGGAGGCGGCTGGCTTCACGGCTCTGGTGGAGGCGGACGAGCACGGCGGCTTCGACGTGGACGTGACCGACTCGGCGGGCCGCGTGGCCCTCACGCTCACGGGGTACCGCACGGCGGCGCTTCCTCAGCCTCTCGACTCCGACGCGTTCGCCTCGCTGAGGGCTTGCGGTGCCGTGCCCTGAGAGCGTGGCGGG
>DASWKP010000389.1:0-12401 GCA_036396575.1 Longimicrobiales bacterium
GGTCAACTATAGGTAAAATGCATCTAGTTGGCAAGGCGAGGGCCCTCCGCCCACCAGGGTTGCCCGCCGTCCCCACCTCGCCCGCCGGCCCGTGGCGCGTCGTCAGCCCTGTCCCCGGAGGCACGTCACGGGATCGACCCGCGCCGCCTGCCGCGCCGGGAGGAGGCACGCCAGAAGCGCCGCCCCCACGAGCGTGCCCGCCACGCCCGCGATGACCAGCACGTCGGACACCGCCGTCTCGTAGAGGAGGGGCTCGATCCAACGGGACGCCGCCAGGACCAGGGCCACCCCGGCCCCTACCCCCAGCGCGCCCGACAGGGTGCCCGACCGGAGCACCAGGACGCGGATGGCCCGGGCCGAGGCGCCCAGGGCGATGCGCACGCCGATCTCCCGGCGGCGCTGGGCCACCAGGTACGAGACCACGCCGTAGACCCCGATCACCGACACCAGCAGCGCCAGGCCCGCGGCCACGCCGAGCACCACCGCCCCCAAACGCCAGGGCCGGATCTCCGGCTCCAGCAGGGAGCGGATGCGGAAGACCTCCACCATGTCGGCTTCGGGGACGGCGGTCCGGATGGCCGAACGGAGCCGGTCCAGGGACCCCGTGCCCGCTCCGTCCGGGCGCACCACCATGGTCATCCCGGAAAAGCGGTTCCCCTGCATCCCCCGGGGTACGTAGAGCTGCATGGACGGGGGCTCCCGGTAGCCGAAGCGATGGGCGTCGCCGACCACGCCGATGACGGTAAAGCAGGGCTGGTCGGCGCCGCCCAGGCGGACGCACTGCCCCATGGCGTCCACCCGCGGCCACAGGCTCCGGGCCATGGTCTCGCCCACCACCATGACCCGTTCCTGCCCGACGACGTGCTCGTCGGTGATGGGGTTCCCCCGGAGGACGGGTGTGCCCAGGGCCTCGAAGTAGCCTCCGGAGACCGCGCTCACGAACGGGCCGCCCCCGGGCAGCTCGGGGATGGAATCCCGGCCCGGGAGGAAGACGCCCCAGCCGAAGGTGTAGAGGAAGGGAAGGCCCACCGAGAGGGAGGAGCGCTGGAAGCCATCCAGGCTCCGGGCGGCGGACAGCGCCCGCTGGTACCCGTCCAGCTCGCCGTCGGAACCAGGAGCGAAGCGGTCGTCGTCCAGGGACCGGAGGGTGACGGCCCAGGCGTCCCCCTCCACGCCCAGGTCCGTCATCCGCATGGTCCAGAAGCTCCTGAGAAAGAGCCCGGCGCACATGAGGAGCGCCGCGGACAGCGTGACCTGGGCCACGGCGAGGAAGGCCTGTGAGCGCCCCCGACCCCGGCCGCCGCCAATGCGCTCCGCGGCCAGCCCGCTGGTCAGCTCGGTGCGCCCCGCCTGGCGGGCCGGGAGGAGCCCCACCACCACGCCCACCGCCACCGCCGCCACTCCCGTCATCGCCAGGAGTCGGAGGTCCAGGGGCGATGCGCTCCAAGCCACCTGGGGCAGGAGGACCCCCCGAAGGACCCTCCCGGCGACCCAGGCCACGGGCACGCTGGCCAGCCCCCCCAGCAGGGCCAGGGACACGCTCTCCGTGAGGAGGAGCCGGGCCAGGCGCCGGCGCCCGATGCCCAGGGCCAGCCGCACCACCACCTCCCCGTGGCGCCGGGTCATGCGGGCCAGGAGGAGGTTCACCACGTTGGCCGCGGCGATGAGGAGGACCAGGCCCATGACGGCCAGGAGGAGGCGGGCCACCGAGGCCTCGGCGGAGGTGGTCCCTTCGTCGTCGGCGCTCACCGGGGCGGCGATGATGGTGCCGGGCACCGCCCACTGGAAGGAGCGGCCCGGGTCCGTGCGGTGGTGGATGGCGTCGGCTTCAGCGGTGGCGGCGGCCAGGGCGGCGTCGTGGGGGCGGCCGGGGGGCAACCGCGCCAGCGTCTGCCAATTCCGGTTCCCCGCTCGCTCCACGACCAGGGGAACCCACGCGTCTACGCGCTCCACGTGGGGCCCGCTGAAGCCTTCGGGCGCCACGCCCACGACGGTGAAGGTCTCCCCCGCCAGCTCGATGGCCTCGCCCACTGCCCCCGGCCTCCCCCCGAAGGCGTCGAGCCATAGCTCGTGGGAGATCACGGCGGGCGAGCCCTCGATGCGGGTGGGGTCGCCACCGAAGAAGCGGCCCGCCGCGGGGACCGGCCCCAGGACCCCGAAGTACCTCCCGTCCACCGCGCTGACCCGGAGGGTTCGCACGGCGTCGCCCGCCCGGCTCAGGCGCTCGTCGTAGCGGTAGAGCGTCACGCCGGTAAAGCCGCCCCCGCCCTCCTGGATCGCCAGGGCCGTCCGGTACGGGATCCAGGCGGCCGTCCGGCCCTGGCCCGCCACCCCGTTCGGCAGGCGGAGGTAGAGCCGGACCAGCTCCTCCGGGGCCCGCACCTCGGGAGGACCGCTCAGGAACAGGCGGTCCGCCACCCCGTACATGGCCGAGTTGGCCCCGAGTCCCAGGGCCAGGGTGAGCACCACGAACACCGCGAAGCGGGGCTCGCGCCGGAGCCCACGTAACGTCTGCCGCACGTCCTGGAGGAACCCGCCCAGCCACACGCCCGCCCGGTCCGCCGATCGTCCCCTCATCACCGCCTCCCTGTGGTGTGCCCGTCGCGCCCGCCGTCTCATGAGCCATATGAAGTGGAGCGTTCGCGGAGAGGCCAGACGGGCCAGGTGCCAGGCCCGTGCTCGCCAGCCTCCGCCCGGGCGCCCGCCCAGGCGCTCGGCCCGTCGCTCGTACTCGTGTTCCAGCTCGGTCACGAACTCCCGGCTCCAGTCGTCCTCCGGGAGCCACGCCAGAAGGAGGTCCCTGAGGGGCCCGAGGCCCTGCGCACCGCCGCCCTCCGTCATCCCGATTCCAGCCCTTCCCACATGAGCTCGCTGGCGGCCCTCGCCTCCCGGAGCGCCTGCCAGGCCGCCTCCGTGAGGGCGAAGATCCGCGTGGCTCGCCCGCCGCGCTCCGGCGGCGTCCCGCGGGAGGACGTGAGCAACCCCTGGTCCTCCAGCCGTGTCAGGGTCACGAAGACCGTGCTCACGGACACTTCCCGCCCGGCGACGTCCGCCAGAACCCGACGGATCTCCCGGGCGTAGGCGCCCGGGCCCAGGCGGGCCACCGCGAGCAGGGTCAGGTTCTGGAGGTCGCCGAGGGACATGGATCCGAAGATGACATCGTCGGTTTCGATGGACAAGGTGGGGCCGGACGTGAGCCCGTGCCTCGGCCGTGCCCGGAGTGGCGGGGGTTGAGCCCCGAGAGGGGTCAGGCCATCGGCGCGAAGGTCCGGCGTGACCCGGGCAGCGCCAACGGGCGAGCCGAGCCGGAGCGACGCGCGGCGTGGCGCGAGCGGAGCGTGGCGCGCATATTAGGCGCGAGTCGCCCGCCCCGATGCGCGGGCCTCGGCGCGCGGTCAACTGACCACTCGTGAGGGTCGTCGGACCCGTCGGGGAGTTGGCCGCTCCATGCGCGGTCGATTCCCCACGCATCGCCACCGCGGTTGGCCCGCGGGGAGTTCGCCGCCGTAGGCGCGGCCAATTCCCCACGGACGGCGATCGCTCGAACGCGTGGTCGTTTTACCGCGATTCGCCAACGACGGAGGTGGGCCGAGCCACCGCGACCGTGGACGTCTTCACGACGTGAGGCGGATACGCTGGCTCACATGTGAGCCCGGCCCGCTTTGCCTCCTCACCCCTGCCCGTAATACGCGTCCCTTCCGTGCTTGCGGAGGAAGTGCCGGTCCACCAGCCACGCGGGCGCGTCGGGGCCGTCGGGGGCGATGGCCCGGAGGGTACACTCCATGCGGGCGAGGATCTCCAGCACCCTGGAGCGCTCCACGGCCTCCCCCGGGTCCGCCCCCCAGGTGAAGGGTCCGTGGTGCGCCACCAGGACGGCGGACACCTCGGCCGGATCCAGCCCCGACTCCCGGAACGCCTCCACGATGACCAGGCCCGTGTTCCGCTCGTACGCCTCTCGGACCTCGTCCGGCGTCAGGTCCCTCGTGACGGGCACATGGCCCCGGAAGTGATCGGCGTGGGTCGTGCCGGTGCACCGCACCGGGAGCCGGGCCTGCGCAAGCGTAGTCGCGGCCTCGGAGTGCGTGTGGGCGACGCCCCCGCAGGCGAAGGCGCGGTAGATCTCCAGGTGGGTGGGCGTGTCCGACGACGGGCGCAGGTCGCCGTCGACCACCTCGCCACTTACCAGCGAGATCAGGACCATGTGCCCGGGCGTCAGATCCCCGTACGGCACGCCGCTGGGCTTGATGGCGAACACCCCAGCCTCCCTGTCCGCGCCGGACGCATTGCCGAAGGTGCCGTGCACGAGGCCGCTCGCGGCCAGGTCCAGGTTGGCCTGGCACACGGCTTCCCTCAGCGCGACTCTGCGCGCCGGCTCACGCCCGCTCACGCCTGTCCCTCCCCGGACACGCGGGCGCGTAGCGCCAGCAGCCGCTTCATGAGGGAGCCGAAGTCCGCGTTGCCGCCGGGCGCACGACCGAACGCGTCGTGCAACGCGCGGTACATCCCGTACAGCTCGTCGTAGACCGCGCGGGCCTTCGGATCCGGCGTGAAGCTCTCGTCCCGGAGGGATGTCATGTGGCCCTGGGCTTCCTGGAACGTGGAGTAACCCCCGACCTCCGCGCCGGCGGTGACGGCGGCGGCGATCGCGGCGCCCAGGGCCGGCGTCTGGGGCGAGCCCGCCAGGAGCATCGGGCGCCCCAGCACATCGGCGTAGATCCGCAAGAAGAGGTCGTTCCGCGCCGGGACGCCCCCGCAGCACACCACGCGCTCCACCGGAACGCCGTACTCGACCAGCCGCTCCACGATGACCCGGGCACCGAAGGCGGTGGCCTCGATGAGGGCGCGGTAGACGTCGGCCCGGGTGGTGTGGAGGGTCTGGCCGACGATGAGGCCGGTCAGGCGGGGGTCCACCAGGACCGTACGGTTGCCGTTGTTCCAGTCCAGGGCCAGCAGGCCCGACTCCCCCGGGCGCAGGCGCCGGGCGCCGTCGGACAGCTCGCCGTGGAGGGCGTCTCCTCCCTCGCACACGCCCTCCACCCACCAGCGCAGCAGGTCGCCCACCGCGGACTGGCCCGCCTCGATGCCCCACGCGCCCGGCATGACCGAACCGTCCACGATGCCGCAGATCCCGGGGACGTCGCGCATGGCCTCCGAGCCCGGCGCGATGGCGATGTCGCACGTGGACGTGCCGATGATCTTGACCAGCGTGCCGGCCTCGACGCCGGCGCCGACCGCGCCGTAATGGGCGTCGAAGCCGCCCATGGCGATGGGCACGCCCCGGCCGAGCCCGAGCACCTCGGCCCACTCGGGCGACAGGTGGCCCGCGGGCCGGTCGGCGGGCCACGCGTCGTCGTAGAGGCGCGGGCGCAGCTCCGCCAGGCGAGGATCCAGACGCGCCAGGAAATCGTAGGAGGGCAGGCCCCCCCACGCGCGGGAGTACATGGCCTTGTGGCCGGCGGCGCACACGCAACGGCGGATCCGGCGGTGGTCGTCCACTCCGGCCAGGACCGCGGGCACCCAGTCGGCCAGCTCCACCCAGCTCTCCGCGGCATCGAACACGTGCGGCGCCACCTTCAGGCAGCGCCAGATCTTGGACCAGAACCACTCGGACGAGTACGTACCGCCAATGGGCGCCAGATACTCGGGGGCGTGCTCGGCGGCGGTGCGGGTGATGGCCTCCGCCTCCTCCGCCCCGGTGTGGTCCTTCCAGAGCCATGCGTGAGAGGCGGGGTCGTCCCGCCAGGCGGGGTCCAGCGCCAGCGCCCGGCCTGCGGCGTCCACGGGTAGCGGGGTGGAGCCCGTGGTGTCGACGCCGATGCCGATCACCCGGTCCGGCTGGAAGCCCCGCTCACCGCCGTGGGCCGCCGCCTCCACCAGAGCTCCGGGAATCGCCACCCGCAGCCCCTCCACCCAGTCGGCCGGGTTCTGCCGGGCGAGGTGAGGGTCCCTGGCGTCGAGCGTGACGCCCCGGTCACCGGACGGGTAGTCGAAGACCGAGGTGCCCAGGGTGGCGCCATCGAGGCAATCCACCACCACGGCGCGCACCGAATTGGTGCCGTAGTCGAGGCCGATCGTGAATGCGGGCGCCATGGCCCACATCATGGGGGAATCGAAGCGGTCGAGCGAGGCCCGGGGGTCCGAGGCACGCCTCAGCGAACGCCCGGTAGCCTCGCTCCGTCGGCGAGCTCCGCCACGGCCCGCCGGCAAGTCTATAGATTGGCCTCGAGAAGGTGACCATGCCCGACCCCTACTCCAACCGCCATCGAGGAACGATCATGCCCGTGGAGCCTGGCGCGACGGCGGCCTCGATCTACCGTGAGCACGAGCCGCACCCGGCGCTGCGTCGGCACGTCGAATGCTACTGGACGGTAACGGGGCGCGTTGGCCCAGGGCAGGCGAACCATTTGACCGTGCTGCCGGACGGCTGCATGGACATCCTGTTCAACTTCGGCGATCCGCCGCTGAACGGGGGCGTGCCCACGGGAGGTGGTTGTGCGGTGGGCACCATGACCCGCGCCCTGGAGGTCGGTCGGCGGGGTCAGGTGGACGTGCTGGGCGTGCGCTTCCGTCCTGGCGCCGCTACCCCCTTCCTGCCCTTGCCCGCCTCGGAGCTCACCGACACCACCCTCGCTCTCGATGAGCTGTGGGGCTCGGCGGCGGGCGAGGCGGTTGAACGCCTTGCAGACCATCGGGACGAGGCCCGGCGCGTGGGCGTGCTCGACGGGCTGCTGCGCGACCGGCTCTGCGGGTGTCTCCGCGGCGTCGATGAGCGCGTGCTGGTGGCGTCGGATCTCGTGTCCGCCACGGCCGGACGCGTTACGGTCGATGGCCTCGCGAAGGCGAGTGGCCTGGGGCGGCGGCAGCTCGAGCGCCGCTTCCTGGCGGTCGTCGGCACGCCTCCCAAGGTAGCGGTGCGGGTGGCGCGCTTTCGCGCGGCCGTGATGCGAATGCACCGCCAGCCCGGATCGAGCCTCTCGCTCGTGGCGGCCGAGACCGGCTACGCCGACCAGGCCCACTTCACGCGGGAGTTCAAGGCACTCGCGGGCACATCTCCGGGACGGTATCGCGAGGGGATCGGCTGACGTCGCGTTCGTTCAAGACGCCGCGCGCGTCACGATGTAAGATTCCCCCGAACCGCACTTGGAGGAACGGCCCATGAATCGCATCGTAGTGCTCGTCGCGGCGCTCGCCCTCGCCGGGCCCGCCCCACACTCCCAGGAAGCCACCAACATGACGAAAGCCACGCCGATCATCACCGTCGACGCGATCGAGCCCTGCCTGCCCTTCTGGACGGGGCTCGGCTTCGAGGTCACCGCCACCGTCCCCCACGAGGACGCCGTGGGCTTCGCGATGCTGGCCGGCGGTGACGTCGAGCTCATGTATCAGAGCCGCGCGAGCATCGACGCGGACCTGGGGGCCTCCAGCGGGCTCGGTGGCGAGCTGGTTGCGAGCACGACCGCGCTGTTCGTGGAAGTCGAGGACCTGGACGCGGTGATCGCCAGACTCGGAGACGCCGAGGTCCTTCTCCCGCGCCGCCAGACCTTCTACGGCATGGACGAGCTCTTCGTGCGCGCCCCCTGCGGCACCGTGGTCGGCTTCGCGGCGCGGATCGAGGCCGAAGGGTCGTAGAGGCGCACGGGGAGCGCGCGAAGCGCTTGGTTCAACGGTCGGCTTCGCGTCTGCGGCTCCGGAACCGGCGGACCTTCGCGCGGTTGCCACAGTCGGCCATGTCGCACCAGCGCCGCGAGTGGTTCCGGCTGCTATCGATGAAGAGCCAACCACAGTCGTCCGCCGCGCACAGGCTCAGGCGATGCGCCTCCGGAGACGTGAGCAGGTCCGCCGTGGACCAGGCGATGGGGCCGAGCGGGTGGTCGAGGCGGGAGGGGTCGAGCCGCCAGCCCCATGCCAGGCCGGCCGGGGTCGACGCCAGCCGGCGGGCGGGGAGATACCGGCTCAGGTAGTCGTTCAGCTCCTCGATTCTCGTGGCGTCTGGAGCCACTCCCGTCCCCACGGACACCAGCAGCCGATAGATGGTGAGGCGCAGGGTACGAGCGTCGTCCAGCGCGTTGCGCGCCGCGTCGGGTTCCCCGCGGGCCTGAGCTCGCATCGCGACGGCATGGTCGTGAGAGATGATGGCGCGCTCGGCGCACCAGGACACCAGGGCATCGTAGTCCGTCAGGCGTTCGACCTGGGTGTCACGGGCCTCCCAGCCGACCGTCTGCGTGAACCTGATGCAGTCCCATTCAAGCCGCATGGTCCCCCCGCGCCACGGATTCCAGGAGAGCGCGAAGACGTAACCTGTCAAGCGCTGTAATAGGTTACCGACAGCGTCGGCGGTCCGCCAGTGGGCCATCGATTGGGCCATTGATTGACGCCTTCGGCGGCGGTGGCTAGCCTTGAGGCTCTCAGCCCTATCGCCCCCCCTGGAATGACCGACAAGGCCACGCTTCACAACATGATCCGCCGGGGGGCTGAGCGCGGTGAGGACTCCGCGGCGCTCCTGGGCACGGACGGATTCCGCCTCACCTGGCGGGAGCTTTCCACGCAGATCGACGGGATTGCCGGTTTTCTGGCCGAAGGCGGAATCGAGCCCGGAAACCGTGTGGGCATCATGCTGCCCAACGGTCCCGAGATGGCGGTCTCCTTTCTGTCCGTGGCGTCGGTTGCGGCCGCCGCCCCGCTCAACCCGTCGTTCACGGCCGAGGAGCTCCGGTTCTACCTCGCCGACCTGGGGGTGGCGGCGGTGATCGGGCCGCGGGAGCCCGGTGACGCGATTCGATCGGTCGGGGCGTCCCTTGGGATTCCCGTCCACGCCCTGTCGAGGGCCCCGGCCTCCGACGCTCCCGGGTTCCTGATGGATGGCCAGGTCGTGGAAGCCGCTCGGGCCTTCCGGGCGCCCGCCCCCACGGACACGGCGCTCCTGCTCCACACCTCCGGCACCACGTCCCGGCCCAAGCTGGTTCCGCTGAGCCACGCCAACCTGCGCGCCTCGGCAGGTAGCATCCGCCGATCGCTCGGGCTCATCAGCGGTGATCGCTGCCTGAACATCATGCCCCTCTTCCATATCCATGGGCTTGTGTGTGCGCTGCTGGCCTCCCTGGACGCTGGCGGGAGCGTGGTGTGCACGGGCGGGCTCGTTGCCCGGCATTTCATCTCCTGGCTACAGGAGTTCCGGCCCACCTGGTACACGGCGGTGCCGACGATGCACCAGGCGGTCCTGCAAGCGGTGGGCGAGGAAGGAGGCGTGCCGGAGGGGCATTCGCTGCGCCTCATCCGGTCGTCCTCCTCGGCGCTGCCGAAACCCGTCCTCGAGGACCTGGGGGCCACCTTTGGCGTCCCGGTGGTGGAGGCATACGGGATGACGGAGGCCTCCCACCAGATGTGCAGCAATCCGCTTCCGCCGGCGGTGAGCAAGCCTGGCTCCGTGGGGCCGGCGGCCGGGCCCGAGGTGGCCGTCATGGACGAGCTCGGCGTTCTCCAGCCGCGGGGGGTGGCGGGGGAGGTGGTCATCCGGGGAGACAGCGTGACCGCGGGCTATCACGGCAATCCGGAGGCCAATGCCCGGGCCTTCACCGATGGGTGGTTCCGCACGGGCGATGAGGGCTACCTGGACGAGGACGGATACCTCTTCCTGAGCGGACGGCTCAAGGAGATCATCAACCGGGGCGGCGAGAAGGTGGCGCCCCGGCAGGTGGACGACGTGCTCCTCGAGCATCCTGACGTGCTCCAGGCCGTGACGTTCGCCGTGCCGCACGGCACCCTCGGCGAAGATGTCCTGGCGGCGGTCATGTTGAGGGAGGGCTCGGGGACCACGGAGCGGGACCTGCGGCACCACGCCTTCTCGAAGCTGGCGGCCAGCCGGGTGCCGAGCCGGATCGTCCTCGTGGACGACATCCCCAAGGGCCCCAGCGGCAAGCTCAAGCGCATCGGACTGAGCGAGCGGCTCGCGCACCTGATCCGGCCGGGGCATGAGCCGCCGACCACGGACACGGAGCGCCTCCTCGCCGCTGTGTGGTCCGAGGTCCTGGTCATCGAGTCCGAGACCATCGGAGCCCACGACAACTTCTTCACCCTCGGTGGTGACTCGCTGTCGGCGGCGCGGGTGCGAGGGAGGGTACTACGGGCCCTGGGAGTGGACGTGCCCCTGGAGCAGCTCTTCCGGGAGCCCACCGTCCAGACCCTGGCCACGGCCATCGATGCGCTCCGGGAAGCGCCGGGAGACCGGCCGGCGGAGCGTCGGCCGGCTCGGGTCGGGCGGGAGGCCCCGAGAGTGTTGTCTCCGGCCCAGGAACGCACCTGGTTCCTGAACCGCTTTGCGCCGGACAACCCGGGGGAC
The DNA here is from genome assembly GCA_036396575.1 of Longimicrobiales bacterium. Classification (GTDB taxonomy): domain Bacteria; phylum Gemmatimonadota; class Gemmatimonadetes; order Longimicrobiales; family Gaopeijiaceae; genus DASWKP01. The sequence goes on from DASWKP010000389.1 coordinate 10,337, forward strand.
AACCGCCCCGCGAACCTCCGCCTGCGCGGGCCGATCGAAATCCCGGTGCTCCGGCGATGCCTGGACGAGATCGTGCGGCGGCACGAAGCCCTGAGGACATCCTTTCAGGAGATGGATGGCCAGCCCATCGCGGTGGTGGAGCCCGGTGCGGTCCTGGCGCTCGATGTCGTCGACGCGAGCGAGGATGGTGAGGGCGGTGAGGGGTCGGCCCGCTTCCGGGAGCTGGTCCGGGACGAAGCGCGGCGTCCGTTCGACCTCACCGTGGCCCCCCTCCTCCGGACCACGCTGGTCCGGCTCGGCCGGGACGACCACGCGCTCCTGACGACGTTCCATCACATCGTCTTCGACGCGTGGTCCATGGAGGTCTTCGTGCGGGAGCTGTCGCTGTTGTACGAGGCGTTCAGCCAGGGCAAAGCCTCCCCGCTTCCCCCGCTGTCGATTCAGTACGCGGACTACGCGGCGTGGCAGCGCGCCTGGCTGGAGGGCGACGAGGCGAATCGGCAACTGCGCTACTGGCTGGAGCACCTGGCGGACGCGCCCGCCACGTCGGAGCTACCCATCCTCGGGGATCGGCCGCCGCATCAACTCTACGACGGGCGATCGGAGTCGGTGCCGCTCCCCGCCGCGCTGTGGCCGGCCATCGACCGACTTTGCGAAGAGTGGCGGGTGACGCGCTTCATGGTGTTCTTCGCGGTCTTCCAGGCCCTGATCCACAGGTACACGGGACAGGACGCGATCGTCATCGGCACGCCGGCCGCCGACCGGCAGGTCCCGGAGTCGGAGGAGCTGATCGGCGTGTTCGTCAACACGCTCCCGATTCGCACCGACGTCTCGGGTGATCCCTCGTTCGCGGAGCTGCTCGAACGGACGCGGTCGGTGGTGCTGAACGGACTGGCGCACCTCCAGGTGCCCTTCGAGCGCATCGTGGAGGCGGTGGCGCCCGACCGCGACCTGAGTCGCACGCCCCTGTTCCAGCTCTTCTGCAACTACCGGAACGTCCCACTCTATCGGCGGGCCGACGGAGGACTCCAGATCGAGGAGATGTCCGAGGCGAAGGAGATTGCCAATTTCGACCTGGCGTTGGAGATCGACGATGAGCCGGCGGGGATCCGCTGCACCTTGGTCTACAACACCCACCTGTTCGAGGCGGAACGGGTCTCAAGGATGGCCGGTCATTTCCTGACGCTCCTGGAGGGCGCCGTCGCGGACGCTTCAACGCCTGTGTCGGCCCTGCCGATGGTGGTGGGAGAGGAGCTGCGGCGGATGCTGGTGGAGTGGAACGACACCGGGGTCGACTGGCCGTCGGACACGCTGGCGCACGAGGCGATCGCGGAGCAGGCCGCGCGCACGCCGGACGCCGTGGCCGTGGTCTGTGGGGATCACCGCGTCACCTACCGGGAGCTGAACGAGACGGCGAATCAGCTCGCTCGGCATCTACAGGGCCTCGGGATCGCCCGGGGCGGCCTCGTGGGTGTCTTCCTGGATCGCTCCGTCGATATGGTCGTGGCACTCCTCGGCATCGCAAAGGCGGGGGCGGCCTTCCTGCCCCTCGATCCCGCCTACCCGCGGGAGCGGCTGGCTCACATGATCCGGGACGGCGCTCCGAGCCTCGTCATCACGGAAGGCGGGCTGGCCGAGGCGCTCCCTCAGGGAGATCGGCCGGTGCTTCGCATCGACGAGAACCGGGAAGACGTGGCGAGGGAGGACGCCGGCGACCTCGATTCTCGATCCAGCCGGGGAGACCTCGCCTACATCATGTACACGTCCGGATCGACGGGACAGCCGAAGGGCGTGATGGTGGAGCACGGGAGCCTGATGAACTTCCTGTGGGCCATGCGGGAGGCACCCGGGGTGTCGGCGAGCGACACAATGTTGGCCGTCACTCCGCTGTCCTTCGATCCCTGCCTGCTCGAGCTCTTCCTGCCGCTCACGTGCGGCGCGAAGGTGAAGATCGTGGCCCGGTCCGTGGCGGTGAACGGGTACGAGTTGGCGCGGGAGCTGGACGATCCCGAGGTGACGCTGTTCCAGGCGACTCCGGCCACGCTCCAGATGCTGATGGATGCCG
>DASWKP010000390.1:0-6769 GCA_036396575.1 Longimicrobiales bacterium
CACTCGGAGCGGAGACATGTGTTCGGCGAGTCCGACGAGGACGTACGCCGCAAGGTCGAGGCGGCGCTACGCCATGACCTCGTGCCGGTCATCTGCCTCGGGGAGACCCTGGATCAGCGCAGGGGTGGTCTCGTCGCGGAGGTCATCCTGGCACAGCTCGATGCCGCGGTCGAGGTCCTCGCCCGAGGCGCCGACTTCATGGTCGCGTACGAGCCGGTGTGGGCCATCGGCACGGGTGAGACCGCCACCCCGGCGGACGCGTCTCAGGCGCACGAGATCCTCCGGCGCCGGCTGTCCGGGCACCTCGGGGCTGACGGTGCGGAGTCCGTCCCCCTGCTCTACGGTGGCAGTGTCAAGCCGGACAACGCGTCGGCGCTCCTGGCGGCGCCGCACGTGGACGGCGTCCTGGTGGGGGGCGCGAGCCTGGACCCGACGACATTCGCCCGCATCGTGGAGGCCGGCTCCGAGTCGACCTGACGGTCCCGGGGGGACGCCACGGAAGCGCCGCGCCCACCATTGACACGTCCTCGGGCCGGGACGACGTTTACAAGCTGTACAACCCACGTTTGACGGACCGGATCGATGTACGGACTGTTGCTCACCATTTTGGTACTCGACGGGATCTTCCTCGGGGTGGTCATCCTTCTGCAGTCGGGGAAGGGCGGCGGCCTGGCGGCCATGGGCGGGGGCTCCGCGGCCACCGAGGGCATCCTCGGTGGGCGGCAGGCCACCACGGTCCTCACCCGGGCCACCTGGATCGCGGGGAGCCTCTTCATGGTCCTGAGCCTGGTCCTGGCCATCATGTCCTCTCGGTCCACGCAACCCACGTCGATCCTTCGCACCGAGACGACGCCCACGACGGCTCCCGCTCCCGAGCCCCTCCTGCCCGGCGTCCAGGACGCCACGCCCCCCCCGGCCACCGGCGGCGGGGACACCGGCGGGGGAGGGGGCGGGGGCGGCTGACGACCTTCTCCGCCCGTTGGCGGCGGCCGACCCTCCTTTGATTCCATCCCTGCCCGACGGAGTGCCGTCCGGCCTCGGAACGTCCGAGCTCCTGGCCCTCTTCGACGGCATGGTGCGGGTCCGGGAAGCGGAGGAGCGCCTCGAGATCCTCTTCCGCCAGGGTCACGTCGGGGGTGGAGTCTATCGGGCCCTCGGTCAGGAGGCCGGTCCGGTTGGAGCGGCCTTCGCCCTGAGACGCCGGTCCGACGGGACGGGCGACGTCCTCGCCCACACCGTGCGGGCCGCGGGAGCCGTCTTTCTTTTCGGGGGCACCCCCCTGGAGTTCTTCCGCCAGTACATGGCCAGGGCCACTGGTCCCACGCGGGGCAGGGAGGCCAACGTCCACTGGGCGGACTTCAAGCGTGGGCTCCTCGGCCCCGTCTCGCCGCTGGGGACCATGGTGGAAGTCATGTCCGGGGTGACTCTCTCGTTCCGGATGCGGGGCGAGCCACGGGTGGGAATCGTCTTCTACGGGGACGGAGCGTCCTCCACGGGTGCATGGCACGAGGGCCTGGGATTCGCGGCCTCCCAGGGCTGCCCCCTGCTGCTCATGGTCGAAGCCAACGGATACGCCTTTTCCACCCCCACGCGCATGCAGACCCGGGTGGCCAGCTTCGCGGATAAGGCGCCTGCCTATGGAGTCCACGGTGTGTCCGTGGACGGAAACGATGTCCTCGATGTCTACGCGGCGGTGCGCGACGCCGCGGCGCGGGCGCGGGACGGGGGCGGCCCCCAGCTCATCGAGCTTCGGACCTTCCGGCGGAAGGGTCACGCCCAGCACGACGCCCAGGAATACGTGGACGCGGCCGAGATCCTCGCGTGGGAGGGGCGGGACCCCATCGACCGGTACCGGGATCGGCTCACGGCAGGGGGGTGGGCGACCACGCGGGAACTCGCCGATCGCCGCGACGAGATCCACCACGAGATCCGGGCGGCCGCGGAGCGCGCCATCGACGAGCCGCTTCCGTCGGGCCCGGAAGCCCTGCTCGACGTCTACACGGACTTCCAGGTCCCGGCGCCCTGGACGCGGTTTCCGGAGCCCACTCCCGACCAACCCTCGCGGCTCGCGGTCCGCGGCAACGACGCCGTGACGCCCCTCCACCCCATGCCAGGACCCCTGAGCCCGTGACCCGCCCCGAACACCTGAGGAAGACCGAGCTCGGAGAGCCCGTGACGCTCCTGGAGGCCATCAGCGAGGCCCTCTTCGAGGAGATGGAACGCGATGACACCGTCTTCCTGATGGGCGAGGACATCGGGACCTACGGAGGTGCCTTCAAAGTGACGCGGGGCTTCCTCGACCACTTCGGTCGCCAGCGCGTGATCGACACCCCGATCGCGGAGGGGGGCTTCACGGGAGCCGCGGCGGGAGCGGCCCACATGGGCCTGCGCCCCGTGGTGGAGATGCAGTTCATGGACTTCGTGTCGCCCGCCTACGATGTCCTGACCAACTACATCGCGACGTCCCTGTACCGGGGCGCGGGCGCCCAGCCCCTGGTCGTGCGGGGGCCGGTGGGAGGCGGCAACAGGGGCGGTCCCTTCCACTCCCAGAACGTGGAGATGGCCTTCTTCCACACCCCCGGCTTGAAGATCGTCTACCCGTCCACGCCCTACGACGCGAAGGGACTCCTGAAGGCGGCCATCCGGGATGACAACCCGGTCATCTTCGAGGAACACAAGGGCCTGTATCGGGCGCCGGGGCTGCGCGAGGTGCTTCCTCCCGACGACTACGTGGTTCCTCTCGGCAAGGCTCGCACCGTACGGGAGGGCCAGGACCTGACCGTGGTGACCTATGGGGCCACGGTCCACACGTCGCTGGAGGCGGCCGGCCGGCTCTCCGAAGAGGAGGGCATCGAGGTGGAGGTCGTGGACCTGAGGACGCTCCTGCCGCTGGACGACGACCACGTCGTGGACAGCGTGAAGCGGACAGGCAAGCTCCTGGTGGTCCACGAGGACACTCGGACCGGCGGCATCGCCGGAGAGATCGCCATGCGCGTGAACGAGCGAGCCTTCGAATGGCTCGACGGCCCCATCCTGCGGGTCACGGCCATCGACAGTCCCGTGCCGTACTCCGGCACGCTGGAAGATTACTTCCTTCCCCAGGTGGAGGACGTGATCACGGCGGCGCGCTATCTGGCGGCCTACTAGAGATGGAAGGGAACCCTCGACGGTCCGTGACGGGTAGGGTCTCCTCACGACCAACGCAGCGATCAAACCTGGAGTGACGAGCGTGGCTCGGATCGAAGTCCCCATGCCGCAGATGGGTGAGTCCATCGCCGAGGGTACCGTGTCCCGGTGGCTCAAGGCCCTGGGCGACGCCGTGGAGCGCGACGAGCCCATCCTGGAGATCTCCACCGACAAGGTGGACGCGGAGATCCCCGCTCCCGCGTCCGGGACGCTCGTGACCATTGAGGTCCAGGAGGGTGCCACCGTGGAGGTCGGGACGATCCTCGCCTACATCGACCCGGAGGGAGGGGCGCCGGTCCCGGCGGACGACGTGGCCATGGCCCCGACGGAAGTGGGTGACGCCGCGCGCGCGGAGGTGGTGGCCGCGGCCCCAGCGGTCGACGTTGCGGCGGCCCCGTCCGCCCCGCCATCCGCCGACGGAGTCGAGTCGGCGGAGGAGCGTCTTCGCACTCGGTCGACCCCGGTGGTTCGCCGCATCGCCGAGGAGCACGGCGTGGACCTGGCCCGGGTGGAAGGGACGGGGCACGCCGGCCGGGTGACGAAGCAGGACATCCTGGCCTTCATCGAGTCCGGTGCCGGGGCGGCGGCGGCACCGGCCCCGGAGAAGCGCCCGGCGGCGCCGGCGCTCCCTCCGCGGGCCACCCCCACGGGACCTCCCTCGGATCTGTGGACGACCTTCTTCGGTCAGGTCCAGCACCCCGAGTTCCCCGTGCGGGAGGCGGACACGGTCGAGCCCATGGACAAGATCCGCCGGCTCACGGCGGAGCACATGGTGCTGGCGAAGCGTGTGGCGCCCCACGTCCACTCGTTCATCGAGATCGACTTCACGCGGGTGGACCGGATCCGACGGCTCAACAAGGCCCGCTGGGAGGAGCAGGGAGCCAGGGTGAGCTTCACGGCTTTCGTCGCGTGGGCCTGCTCCCGGGCGCTCCCGGAGTTTCCCCAGGTCAACGGGACCGTGTCGGGCAACAACCTGGTCTTCCGCGGCAACGTCAACCTGGGTATCGCGGTGGACCTGGACCCCGGGCTCATCGTTCCGGTCGTCCGGGACGCCGACGGCCTCAGCCTCGTGGGGATCGGCCGGCGGATCGTCGACCTCGCGAGCCGCGCCCGTTCCCGCCAGCTCACGCCCGACGAGATCCAGGGCGCTACCTTCTCCATCACCAATCCCGGCGTTCTCGGCACCCTGGTGGGAATGCCGATCATCCCCAAGGGAACCGCGGCCATCCTGGGCACGGGCGCCATCGAGAAGAGGCCCGTGGTCGTGGAGGATCCGGAGACGGGGGCGGACGCCATCGCCATCCGGAAGCGGTCGATCTTCTCTCTCGGCTACGACCACCGCATCGTCGACGGCGCCGACGCGGCGCGCTTCCTCGCGAGGCTCAAGCAGATCCTGGAGACCTTCCCGGAAGACGCCTGAGGGGCGTTCATGGTCTCGGCTCCGTCCGACCGTCCGACCCTGGAGGCCCGCTACCTGGGGCGGATCGACTACGCCCACGGCCTGACGCTCCAGGAGGATCTGGTGCGCGAGCGCCGGGCGGGCCGCACCGGTGATGTGCTTCTGCTCCTCGAGCATCCACACGTCATCACCCTGGGCAGCTCGTCGGATCCGGCCCACGTCCTGATGGACGCCGCGTCCCTGGAGCGGAGGGGAATCGAGGTCCACCGGGTGGGGAGGGGAGGGGACGTCACCTACCATGGCCCCGGGCAGCTCGTCGGCTACCTCATCGTCGACCTGAAGCCGGATCGGCAGGATCTGCACCGGTTCCTGAGAGACGTGGAAGGGGCGCTCATCCGGGCCATGACGGTTCTGGGGGTCCGGGCCGAACGGCGGCAGGGCCTCACCGGCGTGTGGGCTCGGTCGGGCAAGCTGGCCGCCATTGGCGTGCGCGTCTCGTCCGGTTGGATCACCTCCCACGGATTCGCGCTCAACGTCAACACCGACCTGACGTTCTTCGAGGCCATCGTCCCGTGCGGGATAGCGGACCGAGCCGTCTCCTCCCTGGAGCGGGAGCTGGGCCGCGCGGTCCCTCTGGAGGAGGTGATGGGGATCGTCGCCTCCGCGTTCGCCGACGCGTTCGGTCGAGACCTCCGAGTCCTCTGCTAGTACCGGTGTCGCCCAGGCAACATGTAGGCGCGTGACTCGGCCTCCTCGGGGCCCCGACGCCCGAGTCGACAATTCTGAATCCAGGAACCCTGAAGGCCCGGACCCAGCGCGTGGGCGACCCCGGAAGTATCTGTTTACCGGGCCGCACCCGAGGGTGCGCCGCCGTATCGATAAATTACATAAGTAACTGTCACACAATGGGTTGTGGCATAATGTCGGGAGCGCTGGCGAGGGAGACGCGAGACTCTTGCGGGGTGGGGTCGACGCCCGCGATAATGTGGGTGTATTCCTCCTGCGGCTCGTCGGACCGATACCGTTGGGTATCCAACGACGGAAGAGGAATACGAGCCGCCGAGCGCGACGGTGCTTCGGTGGTAGCGAGCCGGGAGTTGGATTCCGGTGAGCCTGCGGAGAGGTTGCTGGTCTTCGCTGAAGCCTCCGAGCTCGGAGGCGACCTGGGACGCGACCGCGCGATACCTGGGCAAGGGAGATGATTCAGCCATCCACACGTGGGTGGGTCCAGACACACGAAGCTCTTCCCGCCAGCAGCTCGAGGCCCTTGGGCGATGGACGTGTCCATCACTGAGGGCCTCGTTCTATTCCTGAGCGGGCCCTGTCGTCGGGCGGGGCGAACTCGAAGTAGTCGAGGTAGCGCTCCCGGGTCTCCCGCTGCTTGTCGAGCCATGGCACGAAGCCCGATTCGCGGAGCCCACCCGAGTCGCTCTGCAGCCGGGCCGCCTCGGTGGCCAGGTGGTTGGCATACTCGTTCTTCGGGTGTCCCGCGTGACCCCGAACCCACTCCCACGTCACTCCGTGTGACTCCGCGGCCCGGTCCAACACCTTCCAGAGGTCCAGGTTCTCGATGGGGCCACCCTTCCGCTTCCACCCCCGGGCCTTCCATCCCCGGAGCCATTCCGTCATTCCCTTGACCAGGTACTGGCTATCGGAGACGAAGCGGACCCGGCACCGCTCGCGAAGGTGCCCGAGCCCTTCGATGGCGCTTCGGAGGGCCATGCGGTTGTTGGTGGTGTCGGCTTCGGCGATCCAGTAGTCACGGCGGTGCCAAGCCTCGCCGGTCCAGTGCTCCACGAGCCCGCCGGCGCCCCCGGGGTTGGCCCGGTCCTGGAACTGGTTTCCCAGGCAGGATTCGTCGGCGTGGATCAGGACGTGGACAGGCTCGGGCATGGGTCAGGTTGGTCTCGTCGAAAGGGGGGCGTGGGGAGTGGCGTGGACGGGGGTGACGCGGGACGGGAGAAGGTACGAAGCCGGCGCCCGACCGCGCGAGCCCGCTCCGGCGCGCTTGACGGCGACCGGGCCCGTTCTACATTCGAGGCGCCATCCGCCGAGACCCGCCGACCCCCGGGAGCCCTTCCTGACTGAGCCGACCTACCTCCTCCTGGAAGACGGCCGACGCTTCGACGGCATCCGGTTGGGGGCCCGCGGGCCCTCCCTGGGTGAGGTGGTATTCAACACTTC
>DASWKP010000391.1:0-2057 GCA_036396575.1 Longimicrobiales bacterium
ATGATATCTTCCCCGGTGCCTGCCTGACCACCCTGGAGGAGGACCATGGGAGAGGCCCGTCCGTTCGGGCGGTTCTTCGAGGACTTCGAGGTCGGAGACGTCTACAAGCACTGGCCCGGCAAGACCATCACCGAGTCCGACGACCACCTGTTCTGCCTGATCACCATGAACCACCACCCCCTCCACCTGGACGCCCACTACGCTGAGACCCAGACCCAGTTCAAGCGCAACGTGGTGGTCGGGAACCTGGTCTATTCGGTGGCCCTGGGGATGAGCGTGCCCGACGTGAGCGGCCGGGCCATCGCAAACCTGGAGGTGGAGAGCCTCCAGCATAAGGCCCCCATGTTCCACGGCGACACCCTGTACGCCGAGACCACGGTCCTCGACAAGAAGGAGTCCTCCTCGAAGCCCGATCGAGGGGTGGTCACCGTGGAGACCCGGGGCTTCAACCAGGACGGCGTGGAGGTCCTGTCCTTCCGGCGCAAGGTGATGATCCCCAAGCGCGGAAGCGTCGAGGACCAGCCCGGCCGCCCCTCCATCTGAGCCGCCCGCCGTGAGCAGTCCGGTGGTGATCCTGCTGGCCAGCGCTGGGCGCGTGGTTGCGTGCCTGGACAATTGCCGAGTAGCACCTGGCCTTCCGGGTGAGGTGCTCACCTTCCCTTCCACCTGGAAAGGATCCTTTCCACATGTTCGGGAGCGGTTGGGGGGAACCCTACGCAGATAGGCGGAAGCGGGCCTCGGCCACGGTGCGGCCGTCTTCCCAGCGGAGGTCCAGGCGGCCTCCTCCGGCCTGGCACAGGCGGCTGGCTACGAACAGGCCCAGGCCCATGCCCGCCATCTCCCGGGTGGTGGACATGTCGCGCTGGGAGAAGGGGCGGAACAGCTCGGGGGAGATGTCGATGGTCCCCGCATCGGAGACCGTGAGGATGCCCTCGTTCCCTTCGCGCCGGGCGGTGATGTGGACGGGCTCGGCGCCGTGCGTGGCGGCGTTGCGGACCAGCTCGTAGGCCACCCGGGCCAAGTGCTGGTTCGAGACGCCCGGCCAGTCCGCCTTCTCCAGATCCACCACCGCCGGACGGTGGCCGGTGCGGAGGACGCCCTCTGCCACGGCGCCCGCGGGGTTGCTGCGGCTGGCGGCGGAGCGCCGCTGGCCGATCAGCTCCAGGCCCTCGATCACCCGCTCCAGGTCGGCGGCCCGGGCCATGGCCCGGGCCACGAGCTCCGTGACGTCACGGGTGGGGGCGTGGGGCTCCAGGGCCCGGAGGGCCCCGGTCATCACGGTGAGCGGGGTACGCAGCTCGTGCGAGAGCACGTGGACGAACTCGTCCCGGGTCCGGGCCACTCGCTCCGCCTCCGCCCGGCGGGTCCGTTCGGAGCGAAGGAGGCGCCGGAGATCTTCCACCGCGTGGGGGAGGACGCGATCGTCAAGGGTCGAGTCGCCGGTCGTCGCCGCGCGCACGGCGGTCAGGACCTCGTCTACCGAGGCACCCTTGACCACGTAGCCGGTGGCGCCGGCCTCCAGCATGTCGCGCACGGTGTCGGCGTCCTCGTGCGCGGTGAGAGCCACGACGTGGGTGTCGGGGAGGCGGCTGGCGATGGCTCGCGTGGCCTCCACGCCGTTCCCGCCGGGCATGCGGACGTCCATCAGCACCACGTCGGGCGTCAGGCTCTCCGCTTGGTCCACGGCCTCGACGCCATCGCCGGCCTCCCCGACCACGGCGATCGCGTCGTCGAACGACAACGCCTTCCGGAGAGCCCTCCGGCTCTCGGGAGCGTCATCCACGATGAGCACCCGGATACGGGTCGCATCCGTCCCGACCATCGGCTGCGCCTCCACCTCTCAAGTATCGGCCCTATCGAGGCCGTTTTGAGGAGGGATTCCGGTTGTGGGCCGTTCGGGGGACAGCAGGGCGAGCACGCTCCTCTGCGAGAATCCGGCACATGGGCGAGCCGCTGGCCTCGATCACCGCGGAGGTCGTTTCGTGCCGGCTGTGCCCCAGGCTGGTCGCCTGGCGCGAGGAGGCCGCCGCCCACCCGCCGAAGCGGTACGCGGGGCA
>DASWKP010000392.1:0-1734 GCA_036396575.1 Longimicrobiales bacterium
CCTGGGAGGCGTGGCCACGAAGGTCACGCGGGTCATCGAGCAGAAGCTGCGACGGGGGTAACGGACGTGGCCGAGTGGGTGCGGGTCGCGGCGGCGAGCGAGTGCCCTCCCGGCAGCCTCAAGGGAGTGCGAGCGGGGGGCGAGGACCTCGTCCTGGCTAACGTGGACGGCGACTTCTATGCCCTGGAGGATCGGTGCTCTCACGAGGATCTACCCCTTTCCGACGGTGATCTCGAGGGCAGCAGATTGGAGTGCATCTACCACGGAGCCGTGTTCGACACGTGTGACGGAAGCGCTTTGGGCCTTCCGGCCGTGACTCCCGTGCGGGTCTTCGAGGTCGAAGTCCGCGACGGGGAGGTTTACGTTCAGGTAGGGGGGTAGCGAGCCCCTCTCGCCACCATCATGCGAGGCCCCGTGGCCACTGCCGCACCAGCCCTCGACACCGCCCGCATCCGGTCCGACTTCCCGGCCCTCGACCAGAACGTGAACGGGAAGCCGCTCGTCTACCTGGACAGCGCGGCCACCAGCCAGAAGCCCGAAACCGTCCTCAGGGCGCTGGACGCCTACTACCGCCTGGACAACGCCAACGTCCACCGGGGCATCCACGAGCTGAGCCGCAGGGCCACCCTGGCTTTCGAGAACGCCCGGGTCCGGGTGGCGACCCGGATCGGTGCCCCCGATGCCGCTGAGGTGGTCTTCACGCGGGGTACCACGGAGGCCATCAACCTGGTGGCTACGAGTTGGGGCCTGGAGAACCTACGGGAGGGCGATGAGATCCTCCTGACGACCATGGAGCACCACTCGAACCTGGTGCCCTGGCAACTGGTGTGCAGGCGCACCGGGGCCGTTCTCCGTTACCTGGAAATGGACGAACAGGGTCGGCTGCGCCTGGATGACCTACCCGGTCTCCTGGGTCCGAGGACCCGCCTGGCGGCCTTCTCCCACATCTCCAACGCCCTGGGAACGGTGAATCCGGTCGCCGACATCGTGGCCGCCATCAGGGAAGGCAGCGACGCGGTGATTCTGGTGGACGGCGCCCAGGCCGTGCCCCACCGGGTCGTCAACGTCGGGGACCTTGGCTGCGACTTCTACACGTTCAGCGGCCACAAGATGTGCGGCCCGACGGGAATCGGAGGGCTGTGGGCCCGGCGGGAGATCCTGGAGGCCATGCCCCCGTATCAGGGTGGCGGCGAGATGATCCGCATCGTTGGGCGGGATGACAGCACGTGGGCGGAAGTGCCCCACAAGTTCGAAGCGGGAACCCCGGACATCGCGGGCGCCATCGGCCTGGCGGCCGCCGTGGACTACCTCGCCGCCTTCCCCCTCGACGCCGTTCAGGGCCATGAGAGGGACGTGCTGGGCTACGCCGTGGCCCGCCTGTCGGAGATCGAGGGTGTCACGGTGCTGGGTCCCACCTCCCTGGATGAGCGTTCGGCGGTCGTGTCGTTCACGCTGGGCGACGCGCACCCCCACGACGTCTCCACCATCCTCGACTCCGAGGGCGTGGCCGTGCGGGCGGGTCATCATTGCGCGCAACTCGTGATGCGCCACTTCGGACTGGCGGCCACCACGCGAGCCTCGTTCTACCTCTACAACGACCGGGACGACGTCGATCGGCTCGTGGACGCTCTGGAGGTGGTGCGGGGCATTTTCGGCTGACGGGCCACACCGCCCGGGGCGAGCTCCGCGCCCCTCAAGCTCGACCGCGGGCGGGGCCGCACCCTAGATTGGGGG
>DASWKP010000393.1:0-2110 GCA_036396575.1 Longimicrobiales bacterium
CCGCCAGATCCCCCGCGCCGCGACCGGAGCCCGGGCCCACTCGGGCCAGGGTCTCCCGGAAGCGCTCCCGCGTGAAAGGCTTGAGCAGGTAGTCGACGGCCCGGGCCTCGAAGGCGGCGAGGGCGTGCTGGTCGTAGGCCGTGACGAATACGATCCAGGGCGCGGCGGCCGGGCCCACCTCACCCAGCACGCCGAAGCCGTCCATCTCCGGCATCTGCACGTCCAGGAACACGATGTCGGGACGAAGTTCCCGGATCGCCCGCACCGCCGTCGGGCCGTCCTCGCACTCCGCTACCAGCTCGATGCCGGGCTCGGCAGCGATGAGGTCCCGGAGGCGCTTGCGGGCTGGGGCCTCGTCGTCAACGACGAGCGCCGTCAGCGTCACGGGCCCACCTCCACGGCGGACCGTAGAGGGATATCCACCCGGACCAGCAGGCCGTGGGGCGACAGGTCGGCCAGCTCGAAGGCGTGGTCGTCGCCGTAGAGCTGAGCCAGGCGCTCGCGGGTGTTGCGAAGGCCTACCCGCCAGCGGGAGGGGTCCCGGTCCTCCGGGGCGATGCCGGGCCCGTCGTCGGCGACCTCCAGGCGAAGGCGTTCCCCCTCGCGAGCGATGCGCACGCGGACCCGACCGGGGGCGCGCCGACGGGCGACGCCATGCTCCACGGCGTTTTCCAGGAGCGGCTGGAGAAGCATCGCCGGCACCACCGCGTCCCCGGCGTCCCGGGACAGGTCCATCTCCAGGGTCAGCCGCTCGCCCAGGCGCGCCTTCTGGATCGAAAGGTAGCGCTCCATGAAGTCGATCTCCCTGGACAGGGGCACCAGGTGCTCCCCATCCCCCTCCAGTGCCATCCGCAGCAGCTCGGCCAGCTCGGCCAGCATCGCCTCGGCCTTGTCGGGATCCTCTCTCAGAAACGCCGAGATGGCGTGCATGGTGTTGAATAGGAAGTGGGGATGGAGCTGGGCGCGGAGCGCGTCCAGGCGAGCCTCGGAGAGCTGAGCAGCCAGCTCCGATTCCCTGAGCGCCCGGGCACGGCCCTCCGTGTAGTAACGGGCGGCGTGGGACAGGAGGACGATGGTCCAGTACGCCAGCAGGCTCGTGTTGATGCCGCCGATGAGCGCTGCGGTGACGCTCCCGGACGTCGGGATGGAGAAGAGCCGGCGGGCACCGAGCACCAGGGCCGCGGAGGCCAGGAGGAGCAGGCCGTTCAGCAGGAGATGCACGGGCAGCGCCCGGAGCCAGCCGGACCCGTCCAGGGGAAAGCGCCGTGCCGCCATCCAGATCACAGGCGCCAGCAGGGCCCAGGCGTACCAGGTGGGGAAGGTGATGCGCACCAGAAGCGACATGGGCGCCGAGTCGCCTCGGAGGGAGTAGCTCAGGAGGAGCTGCGTCGCGGAGATGAGCCCCGGCACCGTCCAGGCGAGGACGTACGCCAGGATCTTGAGTGGCCAGCTCCGGGAGATGGCGTATAGCAGGCGGTCCATGGGGTCACGATCAGAGGCCCGGGGCGTGGCCGCAACCGTAATCATCGACGCCCTGGTGTGGCCGGCCTCCTCTCGCCTGCGCGCTACCCTCCCCGAAGGGTCTGGAGCCGCTCCCGGATCTGGTCGCTGTTCGGATTAAGCTGAAGGGCGCGCTCGTAGCTCCGGATGGCGGCCGTGGTGTCGTTGGCGGTCACGTGGAGCGCCCCGAGGCTCAGGTGGATGGACACGGACTCGGGGTAGTACTCGGCGTTCAGCTCGTAGATGGCGATGGCGTCGGAGGTCCGGCCCTCCCGACCGAGCCGCTCGGCCAGCACGTTCACCTCCCACTCGCTGAAGTTGAACGCGCCGGCGAGGAGCACCCGTGGGTTCTCCCGGTAGCTCCGGTAGCGAGCCGACGCCGAGTCGGGTCCGAACTCGTCCAGGGCCGCTCGCAGTTCGTCCTCCAACAGGACGGGGCGGGCCTGCGCGCGGTGGCACGTCTTGCACCCCACCTCCACCGGCGGGGAGTCCCGCTCGGGGAGGCTGGGCAGCACCACGTCGTTCAAGTCCCGCACCATCTCCAGCATGCGGCGCGCCTTGACCTTGTCCGGATCGTCGTCGCTCTCGAAGACGACATCCTCGAAGGAGA
>DASWKP010000394.1:0-11692 GCA_036396575.1 Longimicrobiales bacterium
CGTGGCCAGCGGAAGGGCCCGCGCTGGAAAGGCGGCTCGTGCCGGCGTCACGGTGCGCTCCTGAGCGGGAGGGTGGAAGCCTCGCGCTCCTACGGGCGGCACCCGCCCCTGGTTACACCATCCCCCCTCCGGGCAACCCTCCGGGGACCGTTCCCTACCTTACATCTGTAGAATTCGCGGGCCCGCGGGGACACGATACCCGGCGGGCCGCGTCCACGCATGTAACCCACACCGCCATCGACAGGGAGTCAGATGCACGCGGACATCGAGGTCATCCAGGAGAAGATCCAGCGCGAGAGCGCCTTCGTGGACCGGCTCGTGGACGAGGTGGCCCGGGTCATCGTCGGCCAGAAGAGCATGGTGGAGCGCCTCCTCATCGGACTGCTGGCCGATGGCCACGTGCTCATGGAAGGGGTGCCCGGCCTGGCCAAGACCCTCACGATCCGGACCCTGGCGCGGGCCATCCGTACCGGCTTCCAGCGGATCCAGTTCACCCCGGACCTGCTCCCGGCGGACCTCATCGGCACGCTGATCTACGACCCGAAGGACCAGGAGTTCAAGACCAGGAAAGGACCCATCTTCAGCAACCTCATTCTCGCGGACGAGATCAACCGGTCCCCGGCCAAGGTCCAGTCGGCGCTCCTGGAAGCCATGCAGGAGCACCAGGTGACCATCGGCGATGAGACCTTTCCCATGGAGGAGCCATTCCTGGTCCTCGCGACCCAGAATCCCATCGAGCAGGAAGGGACGTACCCACTGCCCGAGGCCCAGATCGACCGATTCATGCTGAAGGTGTCCGTCGGCTATCCGGACCGGGAGGAGGAGCAGGAGATCCTGCGGCGCATGTCCACCAGAACCGTCCCTGAAGTGGAGGCGGTGGTCGGACCCGAGGAGATCCTGCGGGCGCGCAAGGCGGTGGACATGATCTACATGGACGCCAAAGTGGAGCGCTACATCGTGGACCTGGTCTTCGCCACGCGCGATCCGGACGGCGCCGGGCTCGGCGAGCTCAAGGAGCTCATCGCCTACGGCGCCTCGCCACGGGCGAGCATCAATCTGGCCCGGGCGGCCCGCGCGCACGCGTTCCTGCGCGGCCGGGGCTACGTCACACCCGAGGACGTGCGGGCCATCGCCCTGGACGTTCTGCGGCACCGGGTCCTGCTCACCTACGAAGCCGAGGCGGAGGAAGTCACCTCCGAGGACGTGGTGGAGCGCATCGTGGACTCGGTGGAGGTGCCGTGAGGGATCTTAGGGGCTGATCAGCATGTCAGCGTGGCGACGGAATCCGGTCGGGCCCCTCGTAACGACGGATTCCACGTTGGAGAGCTCCTTCACGGCCTTGGCCACACCTTGATTCATCCAGGATAGGGTGTCCAGGATGCGCGAATGAGCGCGGTGAAGGTTACGGTCCCAAATCGGCTCGTGATGAAACACGCGGTTCCTGAGATCCCTGTGTTCGTCCAGACGAGCCAGGATCTTCGCCCGGCTTCGATGTTCCTTGGGAAGAAAGGGGAACGCCAGGTGGGTCATTGGGGGCCACAGCGCGGGACCGCTCTCACGACCCTGTTCATAGGGTGACCGGCACAGACCTACCCAGAACCCGAGGCCAAGCTTCGAGATCAGTCGACCGGGCGTCAGTGGCTTCTCGCCTCGGCGCAGCATAAGCTTGGCTTGCTCGACGCTCTCAGCCTCGATGTCGTATAGGAAGGACGGGTCGGCGTCGAGCCAACATGGCACGTCCTTGTACTTGAGCCC
Organism: Longimicrobiales bacterium; assembly: GCA_036396575.1. Lineage (GTDB taxonomy): Bacteria > Gemmatimonadota > Gemmatimonadetes > Longimicrobiales > Gaopeijiaceae > DASWKP01. Next base: position 1,756 of record DASWKP010000394.1, read on the forward strand.
CTCCTCGCTGACGATCCGGCGAGAGGCCGCAAACAAGTTGTTGCGGAAGGTGACCTCCAGGGCATGAAGCGCGGGCACCATGACTGTCGCGAGGGCACCGTTCCAGAGATACCGGGCAACCGAGTCGAGGACATCGGTGTCGGACGGCGTGGAATAGGCCGCGAGCCGCTCCTCGGAGAGCGCCCTCTTCAGGGCGCCAAGGGACAGGACAGGTTGACGTGGGGTCATGATCCACCGATACTGGGACGTGATTCCTCGGGCAGTCCCATGCTGCTCAAGCCTTCGGGCGCAGTACGACTCCGAGGTCGGGACCCCAGGCGCTGCCAAGCGCTTGGGGTCCTTTGCATTGCGTGCCTGGCAGCCTACAACATCCCCACGCCCAGGCAAATGTCCAGATGGGACCGCGCCGCCACGCCTCTCAGGCGCCCCAGGCAACCCTGGGGGGACCGTTCCGAACCTTACATCTGTAGAAATCGCGGGCCCGCGGGGAGCACACGCCCGGCGGGCCGCGCGCACGCATGCCACCGACCGCCGCGACGCGGGTCTACCGGAAACCTGACTCGAGCCAGGGGAATGCAAGGCGACATCGAAGTCATCCAGGAGAGGATCCAGCGCGAGAGCGCCTTCATGGACCTGGTCCAGCCCTTCCTCCGGGGCCGGGGCTACGTGGGCCGCATCATCGACTCGGTGGAGGTGCCGTGAGGGATGGCCGGAAGGGGGGCGGCTGAGCCATGATCCCACGGGAGATCCTGAAGAAGGTCCGGGCCGTCGACATCACCACCAGGGGCCTCGTCAACGAGGTCTTCAGCGGCGAGTACCACTCGGTCTTCAAAGGCCGGGGCATCAACTTCGCCGAGGTCCGGGAATACCAGTACGGCGACGACGTGCGGAACATCGACTGGAACGTCACCGCCCGTACCGGCCACCCGTTCGTGAAGGTCTTCGAGGAGGAGCGTGAGCTCACCGTCATGTTGGTGGTGGACGTGAGCGCCTCCGGGGACTTCGGCTCCCGGGAGAGGATGAAGGGCGAGGTGGCCGTGGAGCTGTGCGCCGTCCTGGCCTTCAGCGCCATCCAGAACAACGACAAGGTGGGGCTCATCATCTTCTCGGACCGCATCGAGAAATTCGTGCCGCCGCGCAAGGGCCGCCGCCATGTGTTGCGGGTCCTGAGGGAGCTGTTCTACCTCGAGCCCGAGGGCCGCCGCACGGACCTGGGGCAGCCTCTGGAGTTCCTGACCCGGGCCCTCAAGCGGCGCTCCGTGGTCTTCCTGGTGTCGGACTTCCTGGCACGGGACTTCCACAAGCCTCTGTCGATCGCCGCGCGGCGCCACGACGTCGTCGCCGTGCGCATGGGGGACCGCCGGGAGGAGGAGCTTCCTCCCCTGGGCCTGATCGAGTTCGAGGACCCGGAGACCGGCGAGCACCTGGTGGTCGACACGTCCGATCCGGCCTTCCGGGACACTTACCGGGAGATGGTAGCGAGCGAGCGGGAGAGGTTGGACCGGTCCCTCAAGCGGAGCGGGGTGGACGTCATCGACGTGGTCACGGGGGAGCCGTACGTGAAGCCCCTCATGCGCTTCTTCAAGGAACGGGCGCGGCGCTTCCGATGAAGGGGATGCGGAGGGTGTCCGGGTCGGTCCTGGCCGTCGCCGCCGCGCTGGCGCTCGCGCCCCGGGCCGTGGCCGCGCAGGAGCCCAGGGTGCGCGCCGAGCTGGACACCGCCCTGGTCAGCGTGGGCGACCGCCTGACGCTGACGGTGACCGTGGAGCACGCCCCGGGCGCCATGGTGGTCTGGCCCGACTCCCTGGACCTGGCCCCGTTCGAAGTGCTGGGGGCCCAGCTCGCGCCCCCCACCACCCGGCCCGACCCGGAGAGGGGCACCGTGACGAGCACGCTCCGCGTCGCTCTCACCGCTTTCGAGCTGGGCGACCTGGTGCTGCCGTCCTTCGAGGTGGCCGTGGTGGACGGGGACGACACCACCGCGCTGGCCACCGACGCGTGGGCGGTCACCGTGAGCTCCGTCGGCCTCGACGAGGGCGGCGGCATCCGGGAGATAAAAGGGCCGCTCGCCATCGCCCGGAGCGTGGTGGTCGTGGGCCTGTGGGCTCTGCTGGCGCTGGCGCTGCTGGCGGCGGGCGCCTGGTTGTGGCGTCGCCGCTCCCGTGGCGAGGACGAGCCCACCCGATTGGGAGTGGACATCCCCAGAGCCCCTCACGTGCTGGCGTACGAAGCGCTGGACCGCCTGGCCGCGTCGGGCATGCTGGAGCGGGGCGAGGTGGAGGCCTTCCACGTGGCGGTGTCGGAGATCGTCCGCACCTATGTCGAAGGGCGCTTCGGCGTGTGGGCCATGGAGATGACCACGGGGGAGGTCGTGGCGAGCCTCAAGGACGTGGGGGTGCTCACCCCGCTACTCCTGGACCTGCGGGACTTCCTGGGGCGCTGCGACCTGGTGAAGTTCGCCAAGCTCCGGCCCCTCCCGGAGGACTCGGCGCCCCTGCTGGACTCCGCCCGCGCGATCGTGGACCGGACGCGGCCCCGGGTCGAGCGGGGGCCGGACGCGCCCCGGGAAGCGGCCCGGGAGGCGGCCGACGCGACGCCCGCCGACTCGAACGGCGACGGCCTCACCCACGCCGGTGAAGCCGGGCCCGCCGACGACCCGGGGGTCATCCCCCTGCCGACCACCAGGGGAGACGCGTGATGCTCCGCTTCGAAGACCCCTGGTTCCTCGTCCTGCTCCTCTTCCTGCCGGCGCTGGTGGTCTGGTACGTGAAGCGCCTGGACCGGGGCGGCGCTCTCCGCTTTTCGAGGGTGGCCACGGTGCGGGAAGCCGCCGGGGGCAGGCGTGGCCGGGCGCGTCACGTGCCGTTCGCTTTGAGGCTGCTCGCGCTGACCGCCCTGATCGTGGCGTTCGCCCGGCCCCAGACGGGCATCAGCGACGAGGAGGTCCGGACCGAGGGCATCGACATCGTCCTGGCGCTGGACGTGTCGTCGTCCATGCTCGCCGAGGACCTGGAACCCAACCGCCTGGAGGCGGCCAAGGCCGTTGCGGCGAGCTTCGTGCAGGGGCGCCGCAATGACCGGATCGGCCTTGTGATCTTCGCGGGGGACGCGTTCACGCAGGCCCCCCTCACGCTCGACTACGGCGTGGTGACCACGCTCACGGCCGAGCTCAGGGTCGGGATGATCGAGGACGGCACGGCCGTGGGCATGGGCCTGGCCACCGCGGTCAAGCGCCTCCAGGCCAGCGACGCCGCCTCGAAGGTGGTCGTGCTCCTCACGGACGGGCGCTCCAACCGGGGCGCGATCGGTCCCCTCACCGCCGCCCGCATGGCCCAGGCCCTGGGCATCAAGGTCTACACCATCGGCGCGGGCTCCCACGGGGCGGCGCGTGTGCCCGTGAACGACCCGCTGCTGGGCCGGCGGTACGTCACCGTCCCGGTGGACGTGGACGAGCCGACGCTGACCGAGATCGCCGAGACGACGGGCGGCAGCTACTTCCGCGCCACCGACCGGGAGAGCCTGGAGCGGATCTGGGCGCGCATCGACGAGATGGAGCGCACCGAGATCACGGTGCAGAACTTCACGCGCTATACCGAGCTGTTCCACCTGCCCCTCGCCGCCGGCCTGCTGCTCGTGGGCCTCGAGCTGGGGCTCGCCCACACCGTGCTGCGCACGCTGCCGTAGGAGGCGCTTCGCCATGTTCCGCTTCGCCCACCTCGCCGCCCTGTTCGGCCTCCTGGCCGTGCCGGTCGTGGCGTTGGCGCTGGGGATGGCATGGCGGGCACGGAGCCGGGCCCTCGCGCGCTTCGGCGACGTCCCGCTGGTGGCCAAGCTCAGCCAGTCCCTGAGCCCGGGCGCTCGGCGGCTCAAGGCCATCCTCGTCCTGGCGGCTCTGGTGCCTCTGGTCCTGGCCATGGCCCGGCCCCAGTTCGGTACCCGGGTCGAAACCGTGCGCAGCCGGGGGCGGGACGTGGTGGTCGCCCTGGACGTGTCCGCCTCCATGCTGGCGGAGGACGTGCCCCCCAACCGCCTGGAGCGGGCCCGCCTGGAGATCGGTCGCCTCATCCGCGGGCTGGACGGAGACCGCATCGGCCTCGTGGCGTTCGCGGGAGACGCGTTCGTCCAGAGCCCCCTCACCTCGGACTACGGCGCCGCTCTCATGTTCCTGTCCGCCATGGACACGGACCTCATCCCCGTCCAGGGGACGGACCTGGGGAAGGCTCTCGACGTGGCCCTGGGGGCGTTCGAGGAGGGAGCCACCGGGGACCAGCAGGTCCTCGTGGTGGTAACAGATGGGGAGGATCACGAGGGCGAGATCGACGCCGCCGTCCGGCGGGCCGCCGCCATGGGCGTCAGCATCCACACCGTGGGTATCGGCTCTCCCGACGGCGTGCCGATTCCGGTGATGGACGCGGCGGGACGGCGGCAGGGCTTCCTGCGGGACGACGAGGGCAACGTCGTCACCACGCGCCTGGAAGAGGGGCCCCTGCGGGAAGTCGCCAGGGCCACGGGAGGCCGCTACGTGCCCGCTTACGGCGGCACCACGGCCCTCCAGCGGCTCGTGGACGAGATCGCCGCGGGCGACGGCGAGGAGCGGGAGAGCCGCCAGGTGACCCAGTTCGACGAGCAGTACCAGATCTTCCTGGGCCTGGGCCTGGCCCTCCTCCTGGCGGAGGCCCTGGTGCCGGAGCGGAGAAGGCAGAAGGAAACGTGGAAGGGGAGGTTCCAGTGAACGGCAGGACGAAGCGATTGAAGGTCCCGGCCGCGATGGCGGCCCGGGTCATGGGCGCCGCCGTGTCGGCCGCGGTCGTCGCCCTGGCCGTGGCGCCCGCCGGCGGCGCCGCGCAGGCCGGTCGCGGCCCGGTGGAGGAGGGCAACCGCCTCTACCAGGAGGGCCGCTTCCCGGAAGCCTACGAGCGCTACCTGGAAGCCCTGCGGGAGGCGCCGGGCTCGCCCCTCATCCAGTTCAACCAGGGCAACGCCCTCTACCAGAGCCAGGAGTTCCAACGGGCCCTGGAGGCCTACCGGGCCGCCATGGAGGGGGATGACCCCGATCTGGCGGCCGCGGCCTGGTACAACGTGGGCAACGCCCTCTTCCAGGCCCAGCAGCTCGAAGAGAGCCTGGAAGCCTACAAGCAGGCCCTGCGCCTGCGCCCGGGGGACGTGGACGCCAAGCACAACCTGGAGCGCGTCCTGGAGATGATGCGGCAGCAGGAACAACAGCAGGACCAGAATCAGCAGGACCAGGATCAGCAGAACGACGAGCAGAACGAAGACGAGCAGAACCAGGACTCGCCGCCGCGGGACCCGGGAGAGGGGGATGACGGCGAGGACGACGCCCCGCCCGATGAGCCCTCACCCGATGAGCCGTCATCCGGGGAGCAGCCACCCGGGGAGCAGCCACCCCAGGAACAGCAGGGCGAAGAACGGCAGGGCGAGCCTCAGCCCCAGGACGGCCAGATGAGTCGCGAGGAGGCCGAGCGGCTCCTCCAGGCCATTCAGGAGGACCCGGAGGAGGTCGACCGCCAGCAGGCCCAGCCCGTCCGGGGCCGCATTCTCAGGAAGAAGTGGTAGGACGCGCGATGCCCCGCGTTCGCCGCGCGCGCGCGGCCGTGGCCGCCCTGTTCCTGGCGGGGGCGATTCCCGCCCTCTCACCGGCGCCCGCCGCGGGCCAGCGCGTGTCCGCCCGGACCGTGCTGGACCGGAACCCCGTGGGCGTGAACGAGCGCTTCGCCGTCTCGCTGGAGGTGGCCGGCGTGCAGGGCCTGGAAGCCCAACCCCCGATCCCGCCTCTGGACGCCTTCGCCCGCTACGCGGGGACGAGCACGTCCACGTCCATGCAGGTGGTCAACGGCGCGTGGGATGTCCGCTACACCGTCCAGTACAACTTCATCGCCACCGAGGTTGGGGAGTTCGAGATTCCCGCGATGGAGGTCCGAGCCGGCGGCGAGACGGTGCGCACGGAGCCCGTCACGCTCACCGTGACCGCGAGCCCGCCCGCCGCGACGCGCGCCGGCGACGCGGGCGCCACGCCCGAGGACATCTTCCTCACCGTCGAACCCAGCAAGCGCCAGGTGTACCCCAACGAGCCGCTCGTGGTGGAGTACCGCATCTTCACTCGGCTCAACGTGGAGTCCTACAGCGTCACGTCGCCGCCCAACACGGAGGGCTTCTGGGCCGAGGAGATCCCTCTGCCGGACGGCCCCCGGGTCGAGCAGCGGGTCCACGACGGCGTCGTCTACACGAGCGCGGTGATCCGGCGGGTGGCGCTCTTCCCGACGGGCCCGGGCACGCGCACGCTGGATCCGTTCACCATCGAGGCTCGGGTGCGCGTGGCCCGGCGCCGCGGGAGCCTCCTGGACGACTTCTTCGGGGGAGGCGTGACCTCCACCCAGTCCGTCGCGGTCAGCTCGGACCCCCTGGAGATCGAGGTTGTCGAGCTGCCCGCCGACGGCCGCCCGGCGAGCTTCACCGGCCTCGTCGGCACCCTGGACGTGAGCGCGTCGGTGGACCGTAGCCAGGTGGATGCCAACGAAGCCGTGACCCTGACCGTGCGGGTGGCCGGCGAGGGCAACCTGCGCTCGCTGCCCACGCCCGAGCTGGATCTGGACGCAGACTTCGAGGTCTTCGAACCCGAGGTGTCCGAGTCCCTGTCGCGCGGCGACGGGAGGGTGCGGGGCAGCAAGACGTACTCCTACGTCCTGATTCCCCGGGCGCCCGGCACCAGGACCCTGCCCTCCGTGGAGTTGGGCTACTTCGATCCGGCAGCGCGGCGCTACGCGACCGCGGCCAGCGAGCCCATCACGCTCGAGGTCACCGGAGACGTCGCTTCCCTCCCGGGAACGGGGCGCCGGAGCGGCGTGGAGACCCTCCGGCAGGACATCCGCTTCATCCGCCTGGGCAACCCGGGACTCCGTCCCGCGCACCGGGGCCTCTTCGACGCGCCGGCGTTCTGGATCGTGGCCTTCCTTCCCCTGGTGGCCGCCGCTGGAGCCCTGGGGCTTCGAACCCATCAGGACCGCCTCCGGGGAGACGTGGCCTGGGCCCGCGACCGGCGGGCGGCGAAGGTGGCCCACCAGCGGCTGAGCGCGGCCCGATCGATGGCGTCGCGATCTGATGACAGGGACTTCCACGGCGAGGTGTCCCGGGCGCTGAGAGGGTTCCTCGCCGACAAGCTGAACGTGTCGGAGGCGGGGCTCATGGCGGAGGACGCCGCGCGGCGCCTCGGAGAGCGGGGCGTGCCCGCGTCGGTCACGTCGGCGTACCTGGCGTGCATGGAGAGCTGCGACCGCCAGCGCTTCGCGCCACTCTCGGGTGCCGGGGCGCGGGAGGATCTGCTGACCCGGGCCGAGGAGGTTCTCACCGGCCTGGGCAAGGCGTTGGGGCGATGACAGACCGGCGGACGGCGGCCCCCGCCGTGGCCCTCGCCGCCCTCTTCGCGCTGGCGGCGCCCGCCCTCGCCCAGGAGGAGATCGTCCTGGAGGGCAACCGCCTCTACCAGGCCGGCGAATACGCCCGGGCCCTCGACGCGTATCGCCAGGTTGCCGAAGCGGGCTTCGAGAGCGCGACCCTGTACTACAACCTGGGCAACGCCCACTTCAAGACCGGCGACCTGCCCAGGGCGATCCTCAACTACGAGCGCGCCGCCCGTATGGCGCCCGGCGCAGAGGACGTGCGAGCCAACCTGGATCTGGCCAGGTCCCTCACGGTGGACGACATCGAGCCCCTGCAGGACTTCTGGCTCGTGGCCGCGGTGCGCTGGTGGGTGGATCTGGTGCCCCGGGCGCTGCTGGCGTGGACCGTGGCCGCGGGCTGGCTGCTCGCGGGTGCCGCCGTCCTGGGTCTCATCCTGGGGCGCTCCCCTGGCCTGCGTCGCGCGAGCGCACGGGGTGGATTGATCGCCGCCGCCGTCGTGGTGATCTTCGGCATGAACCTGGCGGTGCGAGAGCTGGGCCGGGGCAGGGCCGCCGAGGGCGTGATCCTCGTGCGGGAGGTGGCGGCGCAGAGCGCCCCGTCCCCGGATCCCAACCTCACCGTCTTCAGCATCCATGCGGGGACCAAAGTCCGTCTCGACGAAGTCAGCGACGGATGGGCCGAGGTGGTCCTGGAGGACGGTCGTGTAGGATGGGTGCCCACGGTGTCGTTCGAGCGCATCTGAAGAGGAGGCGGCCCCTGAGGCGGCCCCTGAGGCGGAGGGCCCTGCTGCCGTTCCTCCTCCTCGTCCTGTCGTGTGGCGCCGAGGGGACCGCCGGTCCCGAGGTGGCCACGCTCGCGGTCACGCCCCCGACCGCGTTCCTCGCCAACGCCGGCACCACGACCTGGCTCCAGGCGGAGGTCCGCGACGCCTCCGGCGGCCTCATGACGGGCGTCCCCGTCGCCTGGACCACGGCCAACGCCGCGGTGGCCACCGTCGACGCCAGCGGTATCGTCACCGCGGTCGGCACCGGCACCGCCTCGATCCGGGCCGAGGCCTCCGGGGTGGAGGCGTCCGCCTCGGTGGAGGTGTGGGTGCCTCCCCTGGTGGAGGCGTACGAGCCCGGCGTCGTCTACTCGGGCCGGCGCGGCTACGTGGAATACGTGCCCGGTGAGCTGCCCTTGGTCATCTCGGCCCCGCACGGCGGCGCTCTCGAACCCAGCGAGATCCCGGACCGCACATGGGGAACGACGGTGACCGACGCCAACACCGTGGAGACGATCCTGGCCGTCCGGGACGCCTTCGTGGCGAGCACCGGCAAGGCACCGCACATCATCATCTCCCACCTGAGGCGCACCAAGCTGGACCCGAACCGGGATGTCGAGGAGGCAGCCCAGGGTAGCCCCCAGGCCGAGAACGCCTGGGACGAGTTCCACGGCTTCATCGAGGTCGCGACGGAGGAGGTGGAGCGCCGCTACGGCGCGGGCGTGTACCTGGACCTGCACGGGCACGGCCATGCCATCCTCAGGGTGGAGCTGGGCTACCTCCTGAGCGCGGGGGACCTGGCCCGCACCGACGCCGAGCTGGACGGCCCGGTCTTCGCGCAGGCGAGCAGCCTGAGGGCCCTGGCCACCGCTGTGGAGATGCCGTTCTCACGGCTGCTCCGGGGCCCCACCAGCCTGGGGGGCTTCCTCGGCGATGAGGGCGTGCCTTCTGTGCCGAGCCCCGGGGATCCCGATCCCGGCACCGCCCCCTACTTCAGCGGCGGCTACGCCACGGCCCGGCACGGCTCCCGGGACGGCGGCACCGTCATTGGTGCCCAGATGGAGCTCCACCGCGTCGGCATCCGGGACACGCACGAGAATCGGCTCGCGTTCGGCGACGCGCTCGCGGCCGCCGTCGAGGCCTTCATGATGGAGCACTACGGGTTCTTCGGGCCGGGGGGATGACGCCTCACCCGCGCGCCGTCACCCGCCCGCCGGCACGACCATCACGGTCGCCGACCGCGTCTCTCCCCTGAACGTCACCGACACCGTCACAGGCGTCGGCTCCGTGACCTCCGCGTCGGGAGCCACCCTGCACTGGAAGGCTTGGCTCACGTCCTGGGCCCGAAAGGGAAACTCGATGTCCGTGACGGGCTCGATGAGGTCGGGCCGGTCGGACGATACGGTCCCCTCGACCTCGAAGCCCGGGCCAACAACCTCCAGGGGGAGATGGAACTCCGGGCGGCAGATGAGCCACGTGCCAGGCTCCGCCTCGGTCACCTCCTGCCCCGAGTCTTCGAGGCGCAGGCTCTCCAGGGTCGGCATGACCAGCGGCACCATGAGGGAGGCGCTGCCACCCCCGGCCGAAGCCGTCACCTCCACCTCCCTCGGCTCGTCGAAGTCGCCCACCTGCCACTGCGCGTAGCCGTAGGAGAGGGGCGACGACGTGGGCGGCGTGGGATACGGCACCAGAACCGGGTCCGACGCCATGGTCTCGACTTCGTGGCCTGAAGGGAGCGGGTTGCTGAACGCTCCCAGC
>DASWKP010000395.1:0-19812 GCA_036396575.1 Longimicrobiales bacterium
GACCCATGATGCTGTCACCGGTGCGCAGGTCGAAGCGCTTGATCTGCGACGGGCTCACGTAGATGTCGTCGGGCCCGTAGAGGTAATTCCAGTCCTGGGACCTCAGGAAACCGTATCCTTCGGGCAGGATTTCCAGCACGCCTTCTCCTCGAAGGACCACGTCCGAGTCCAGCAGATTCTGCTCGATGCGGAAGATCAGATCTTGCTTGCGGAGGCCCGCGAAGTTGGAGATGTTGAGCTCCGCCGCAATGTCGTGCAGCTCGCCGACACTCTTCTTCTTCAGTTCAGCGATGTCCACGGGGGGGGCTCCGTATGGGTCCGGAAGTGGGGTGTGGCGCCAGAGTCAGGTGCCGGATAGGTGGGGAGAACGGCGGGGTATACGGGGTTGTACGAGCGCAGCCGACGAGCGACGCGGGGGGTCCTGGAGAGGAACTGTCTGGGTTGGACCTCGTGGACGCGCTCTGAGGGACGTCCCGACATTAATGAGCGGCTTCGAGAGGGTCAAGCCTGATCCCGGGGGGCGGGAGGGTGCGTGGCTCCCCCTGGCCCGCGATTACGCGGTGGCCATGTTCCGGCGCCAGGCGGTGATTCGCGCCACCCTTCACGGTCACCTGACCGTGGATTCCCCCGAAGTGCTGGAAGCGGTGGAGGCGTGGGAGGGGGAGGCCTACGTCCACGAGGACGACGAGGGCGTGGAGCTGATCCTGGTCCGGCCGCCCCCCGATGAGGCCACTCGCTGGTGGCTGCACGGGCTGCTGTTGGCCGCCACCATGGTCACGACCCTGATGTCCGGCGCCCTCATGATGGGGATCGACCCCATGGGCACCTCGTCCTTTCGTGTCGGCACGCTGTGGATCCCGTATCCGACCGAAGTCGACCTGGGACGGCTTCTTGAAGGTGCGCCCTTCGCCTTTCCGTTCGTTGGCGTCCTCCTCGCGCACGAGATGGGACACTACGCGATGGCCCTCCGTCATCGGATCCGGGCGACGCCCCCGTACTTCATCCCGTTTCCCGCCTACTTCTCGGTCGTGGGTAGCCTGGGCGCCTTCATCCGCATCAAGGGACCCATCGTCCGCCGGTCGGTGCTGCTGGACATCGGCGCCGCCGGGCCTGTGGCGAGCTTCCTGACCTCGGTGCCTCTGGTGATCTGGGGGCTGTCGATGTCCCAGACGGCCCCGGGCAGCGCGGACGTCCTGACCCCCTTCGTGGTTCCGTTCGCCGGGGAGGCGCTGTGGGTGGGCAACAGCCTGGCGATGAGCCTTCTGGCCCTGCCCGTCCTGCCGGATGGGTTGGGAGTCCACCCCGTGGTCCTCCACCCGGCCGCCTTCGCCGGCTGGCTCGGCCTCTTCGTCACCGCCCTGAACCTGCTGCCCATGGGCCAGCTCGACGGCGGCCACATCCTCCACGCCCTCGAGCCGCGATGGCAGGCGCGGGCCGGACGGCTCTTCCTCCTCTCCCTACTGCCCCTGGGCTTCATGTGGTGGGGGTGGTGGGTGTGGGCCGTGGCCGCCGTGCTGGTCAACCGCGGGCGCATGCGTCATCCGCCGGTGCTTCAGCCGGCTCCCGACCCCGACGGGCTGCGCCGGGCCGTGGCCTGGTTCTGCATCATCTGCTTTTTTTTGACCTTCGTGCCGGTGCCGCTCCGCTTCTGACTCCGGAAAAATGACGACCCACGTCCCCCGGGTTTTCAGTGTGGCGGGGCGGCTTTTCCGGAATGTCCGCAACGAAGAACTTGACAATATTGGGTCCAGGAGGAAACATTCGTTTACTTTTCCTTTTTGGATTTTCCGCTTTCTCCGGAGGGCGCGGATGGCCCGGCACAACCGGGAGGGCCAGGGAGCCGACCAGCGCGGCTTCGAATACGAGGTGAACTTCCAGCCCGACTGGCTGCGGCTGGTCAAGGTCACCCGTTCGCTCGAAACGGGCCGGCAGTCCACCAAGACCCTCTTCAGGAACCCGGCGGACCGTCAGGAGGCGGGCCACGGGGATCGCGTGCGCACGCGCATCACCTCGAAGGACCTGAATCTGGACTTCGAGGTGGCCCTCATCGACCCCCATGCGTCCGTGACCCGCATCCGCGTGGCCTACGCCATTCCCGGGGAGCACGGGCTCAAGGAGGAGGTGGAGTTCACGCTGGAGAACGGGATGCCCCCCCCCGCGGGCTGACGAACGCGCGCCCCGGCGCGTCCAGGCCCCGGAGCCCCGTGCGGGTTTCGGGGCCTTCGTCGTAAGTTGACCCTATGGCCCGACCCAACATCGAGTACGGGGTGGAAGACCCCCGTTTCAAGACGAGCGACCTCCTCGTTCCCGTCCGCTGGATCGGGGGCGGGGCGCTCAGCGCGGTGTCGGCGGTGGGCCAGGGGGGCTTCCTGGCGGTGGGCGCCGCCCGGGCCCTGCGCAAGGTGGACATCTGGCTGCCCCTGTTCGGGCGCCAGCTCTGGACCCTCGGCGTCATGTCCATCCCCCTGGCGCTCTTCATCCTCGCGTTCACCGGCGTGGTGCTGGCCATCCAGGCTCAGTACACGTTCACCGGCACCGTGCCCCGCTACCTGGTGGGGGCGCTGGTGGGCAAGACCATCGTCATGGAGCTCGGTCCCGTGCTCACGGGGCTGGCTCTGGCCGGGCGTGTAGGCGCCTCCATCGCCTCGGAGATCGGCTCCATGCGGGTCAGCGAGCAGATCGACGCTCTGGAGGCCCTCGCCTACGACTCGGTGGCCTACCTGGTGGTGCCCAGGGTCCTGGCGGGCCTGTTCATGTTCCCGGTCGTGACGGTGTTCGCCACGGCCATGGGCATCGCGTGCGGGTGGGCGACTTCGCTGTGGCTCCTGGACATGACCTCCCCCGAGTTCATCCGGGGGCTGCGACTGTTCTTCGACTCCTACGATGTCCAGTTCGCCATGATCAAGGCCGCCACCTTCGGCCTGACCGTTACGAGCGTCGGCGCCTTCTTCGGATTCCATACGAAGGGCGGCGCCGCGGGGGTGGGCATCGCCACGACCCGGGCCGTCGTGGTGAGCAGCATGATCATCCTCGTCCTGGACGCCTTCTGGGCGGCGGCGCTGCTGTGAGGGCCCCGATGAGCGGTACGGCATGAGCATCGAGATCGAGAACCTCCACAAGTCCCTGGGGGGAAGGAAGATCCTCCGTGGCTTCTCCCTGGATGCCAGGGAGGGGGAGACCCTCTCCGTCATCGGGCACTCGGGCGCGGGGAAGTCGGTGACGCTCAAGCACATCATCCGCTTGATCGAGCCGGACGAGGGCGAGATCCGAGTGGACGGGCAGATCGTTGGGGAGCTGGAGCAGGACGAGCTGTACGAGCTCCGCCGCCAGGTCGGATACGTGTTCCAGTTCGCGGCACTGTTCGACTCCATGACCGTGCGGGACAACGTCGCCATGGGGCTCCGTCGCGTGCGCGGCATGGAGGAGGCCGAAATCCAGAACCGCGTGTCCGGCTCCCTCTACCTCGTGGACCTGGAGGGGGTGGAGGACCTGTACCCCTCGGAGTTGTCGGGCGGGATGCAGAAGAGGGTCGGGTTGGCCCGGGCCATCGCCACGCAGCCGAAGTACCTCCTCTACGACGAGCCCACCACGGGGCTCGATCCCGTCACCGTCACGGTGATCGACCGTCTCATCGTGCGCATGAACGAGGAGTTGGGCGTGACGAGCATCCTGGTGACCCACGACATGGAGAGCGCCTATCGCGTGAGCGACCGAATCGCCATGCTGCATGAGGGTCGGGTCAGAGCCGTGGGCACGCCGGAGGAGATCCGCGCCAGCGACGATCCCGTGATCCAGGGATTCATCCAGGGAAAGCCGGAGCTGCTGGAGGGAGCAGAGTGAGGCACGGAAATGAAGTCGTCGTGGGAGCCGTCATCATCGCGGCCGCGCTGGTGGCGGCCGTCGGCACCCTGTGGCTCAAGGGCACGAATTGGGGTGCCACCTTGGAGCGCATGGACGTGTTGGTCCATGAGGTCGGCCAGCTCCAGCCGGGTAACGACGTCACGTTCCGTGGCGTTTCGATCGGCCGGGTGCGGGACTTCTTCGTGGACAGCACGGGCGACGCGGTGCGCGTGCGGTTGGAGTTGGAGAACGCGCCGCGGCTGCCGGTGGACGCCGTGGTGGTCATTGCCCCCGAGTCCCTGTTCGGCGACTGGCAGGCGGAGATCGTGAGCCGTGCGCTCTTTTCGAGCTACACCTACTTCGACGTTCCGCCCGGGGGGATCGTGGAGAACGGCGTGCGGGTGCTGGCCGGCTACGCGCTGCCGGACATCTCCCGCCTGACGGCGACGGCCGAGGTGTTGTCGGAGAACCTGGCGGTGCTCACCGATCGCATCGGCGACGCCTTCAACGAGGAGACGGCCGAGAACCTGCGCCAGGCCATCCAGAACACCCAGCAGGTGAGCGAAGACATCAAGAACATGATCCAGCAGCAGGCCTCGACCTTCGAGTCCGTGAGCCGTGAGGTGGAACAGACCACCGTGGAGATCAACGCAACAGTACGCGTGGCGCGCTCCACGCTGGAGCAGATGGACCGCATCCTGTCCACCGGTCAAGTGGACACGATCCTGACGGGGATGAGCGGCGCCGCCCGCGAGCTGGACGATCTGGCGCGGAACCTGCGCGAGGCCACCGACGGCCTCGAATCCACTCTGACCAGGGTCGACTCGACGTTCGCGAGGGTCGATCGCATGACGGCCCGGATCGAAGGGGGGGAGGGGGCCCTGGGACGCCTGCTCACCGATACCACGCTGGCCGTCCGGGCCGAGAGCGTCCTCCTGAGCCTGGACTCCCTTCTCCAGGACTTCAGGGAGAACCCCGGCCGCTACGTGCGCCTGACCATCTTCTGATGGCCAATTACCCTCAGCCCATCAAGCCGCGCCCGCGGGAGCGGCGGGAGGACAGCGCCGGGGGCGTGGTCATCCGCTCCATCGACGGCCGCATCCACGTCCTTCTCATCAAGGACCCCTACAAGAACTGGGGTCTTCCCAAAGGCCATCTGGAGGAAGGGGAGACCTCCGTGGAAGCGGCCCTGAGGGAGGTGACCGAGGAAACCGGTCTCAGCGATCTTCATCTGGGCCCCGAGCTGGGTACCATCGACTGGCACTTCCGCCAGGACGGAGAGGGAGTGCACAAGTTCTGCGTCTTCTTCCTGATGAGGTCCGAGCGGGGCGAGACGATTCCCGAGGAGCGCGAGGGGATCAGCGAGTGCGTGTGGGCCCCCCTGGAGGAGGCCGCCAGCCGCATCACGTACGACAACGCCAGGTCGATGATCCTGGTCGCCGAGCGGCTGTTGGAGGAGGAGGGAAGTGCCCATGACGGCTGAGCGAGACGGCAGCAAGGAGATGGTCTGGACGGTGGTCCAGGGCGCTTTGGCGGTGCTGGTCGCGGCGCTCTTCCTCGTCTCTCTCATGACCGGGCCGGACCCCATGGGCGGCTCCGCCGCCCTGGGTCCGTTCGTGCTCTATTTCGTCCTGGTCGCGGTTCTGCTCCCCTTCCGTGAGCAGAAGGGCCACACTCTGGTGATCACGCTGGCCTCGCTTCTGGTGCTCTTCTGGGTCCTGGATACAACCGGATTCCTGTTGGCGCCCTTCGTCCTGGCCCTGGTGCTGGCGTATATCCTGGACCCGCTGGTCGACCGGCTCGTGGCGCGGGGGATGGGTCGGGTGGTGGCCATCCTGGTGTTGGCGCTGCCGGCGGTGACGGCCGCCGTGGTGTTGGTCCTCGTCGCCGTGCCCGCCATGGGCCAGCAGATGGGGGAGCTGATCGAGCGGGCGCCGGTGCTCCTCGAGCGCTTCGCCGACTGGCTGGAGGCCCTGGACGAGCGCGTGGCCGCCGCCGCGGTGCCGGACGTCCTGTCCCAGCTCGTGGCCCGGATGCGAGAGGTCGACGGGGCGGCGGTCGTGGAGTTCCTTCAGGAGCGCCAGGCGGCCATCGCCGGGCGGGCGTGGGGCGCCGTCCTGGGGCTGGGGCGGGGCCTGGGCTCGGCCCTCTCGGTGCTCGGATACGTCGTCCTCACCCCCGTCCTCACGTTCTACCTCCTCAGGGACTGGGACAACATCACCCGGGGTGCGAGGGACCTCATCCCCGCGGGACGCCGGGACGCCATCCTCGCCTTCCTGACGGAGTACGACCGGCTCCTGTCCCGGTACATGAGGGGCCAGGTCACGGTAGCGTTGGCCATCGGTGTCATCACCGCCCTGGGGCTCGCGGTCACACGGTTCCCGTATGCCATCCTCCTGGGCGCGGTCGTGGCCGTCTTCAGCGTGGTCCCGTACCTCGGCCTGGTGCTGAGCCTGATTCCGGCTCTCCTCATCGCGCTGGTGAGCGGGAGCGTGGGGGTGAGTCTGCTGAAGGTGCTGGTCGTGTACGGGCTCGCCCAGGCCCTGGAAGGCGCGGTGATCAGCCCCCGGATCGTGGGGGACTCCGTGGGGCTGCACCCCGTCTGGATCGTGCTGGCCCTGGCCGTGGGCGGGTACTACTTCGGCTTCGTGGGGCTGCTGATCGCCGTTCCGGCCGCCGTCGGCGTCAAGCTGTTCGTCGTGCGGGGCCTGGAGCGGTACCGGGGGTCGAGGCTGTATGGGGGGGAGGCGGAGGGGGGCTGATCCGGCGGGCCGATTCCACCCCTTCCGCCGACGCTCTATCTTCATCAGGCCGACCGTTCCGTCCGTGCCTCCAGGGGGTGCGACATCAAGGACATCACCATCATCGGCGGGGGCCCGACCGGGCTCTTCGCCGCCTTCTACGGGGGCATGCGGGGCAAGAGCGTCCGCATCGTGGATTCCCTTCCGGAACTGGGAGGCCAGCTCACGGCGCTCTACCCGGAGAAGGACATCTTCGACGTGGGGGGCTTTCCGAAGATCCTGGCCAAGGACCTGTCCCGGAACCTCGCCGAGCAGGCGATGCAGTTCGAGCCCGAGATCGTCCTGGACGAGGAGGTGCGGACCGTCGAGCGCGTGGACGACCACTTCGTGCTGCGGGCCCGGACCGGTGAGTACCTGACCCGCAGCCTGGTGATCGCCGGGGGCAAGGGAGCCTTCGAGCCGAAGTTGCTCGACGCGCCGGGTTCCGAGGAGTTCCTCTACAAAGGCGTTCACTACGCGGTCAAGGACCCGGAGGAGTACGCGGGCAAGCGCGTGCTCCTGGTCGGGGGAGGGGACTCGGCGCTGGACTGGGCCCTCATCCTCAAGGAGTGCTGCTCGCGGCTGGTCCTCGTCCACCGGCGGGAGGGCTTCCGAGCCCATGAGAAGACGGTGGCCGACATGGAGGCGGCGTGCGCGGCCGGCGAGATGGAGTTCCTCCCCCACTTCGAGGTCCGCCGGATCGAGGGCTCGGGAACCGTGGAGCGGGCTGTCCTGTTCGATAACAGGACGGACGAAGACACGGCGCTGGAGGTGGACGCGGTCCTCACGTTTCTGGGTTTCAAGCCCGACCTGGGGCCGATCAAGGACTGGGGCCTGGAGTTGGACCGGAACCGCATCGTGGTCAACGCGCTCATGGAGACCAACGTGCCGGGGATCTACGCCGCGGGCGACATCGTCCAGTACGAGGGCAAGCTGGACCTCATCGCCACCGGTTTCGCGGAGGCCGCCATCGCGGTGAACCAGGCGGTCCACTTCGTGGATCCCGAAGCTCGGGTGAACCCCGGGCACTCCACGAGCATGGCGGTCTTCAAAGACAAATAGGCGGACGTATGAGCGAGCGCATGAAAGAGAGGTTGGTGATCATCGGCTCCGGCCCCGCGGGTTGGACGGCCGCCATCTACGCGGCCCGCGCGAACCTGAACCCGTTGGTCTTCGAGGGTGCGGGCAGCCGCACGATGATCCCCGGCGGGCAGCTCATGTTCACCACCGACGTGGAGAACTACCCGGGCTTTGCGGAGGGCGTCATGGGTCCCGACATGATGATGGCATTCAAGGCCCAGGCCGAGCGATTCGGCACCCGGGCCCTCATGGAAGACATCGTGGACGTGGACTTCGAGAGCTACCCTCGGGTCCTCACGTCGAGCGGCGGCAAGGTGGTGGAGGCCGACGCGGTCATCCTGGCCACCGGCGCCAACGCCAAGTGGATCGGCGTTCCCGGCGAGGAGGAGTTGGCCCGCACCGGCGGGGGCGTGTCCGCGTGCGCCGTGTGCGACGGGGCGCTGCCCTTCTACCGGGGCAAGACGTTGGCCGTCGTGGGCGGAGGCGATTCCGCGATGGAGGAGGCCATCTACCTGACCGGCTTCGCCGAGGAGGTCGTGCTCATCCATCGCAGGCAGGAGTTCCGGGCGTCGTCCATCATGGCGGAGCGGGCGCTGGCAAACCCGAAGATCCGGGTGGAGTGGAACACGGTCGTGACGGCGGTGCTGGGCGACGGCGAGATCGAGGCGCTCCGCCTCAAAGACACCGTCAGCGAGGAGGAACGCACGCTCCCGGTGGGCGGACTCTTCGTCGCCATCGGCCACAAGCCCAACACGGACTTCCTCGAGGGAAAGGTCGCGCTCAAGGACAACGGCTACGTGGCTCTGCCCACCGGTGGGCGCACCGCGACGTCCGTCCCCGGCGTCTTCGCGGCGGGCGACGTCATGGACGACTACTACCGCCAGGCGGTCACGGCCGCGGGCACCGGGTGCATGGCTGCGTTGGAGGCCGAGCGCTGGCTGGCGCACGGAGGGATCGAGGCGGAGCAGGAAGAGGTCGGAGCGGCGTAGGACCCGAGGTCCCCCTGGCTGCCTCTAGCTGAGCAACTTTCCCCCGTCCACCACGATCACCTCTCCCGTGATGTAGGTGGAGCGCGTGAGGAACAGCGCGGTGCGCACCACGTCTTCGGGGCTGCCCAGGCGGCCCAGCGCGGTGGCGTTCCGCAGGGACTCCAGGAGCTCTTCCGGGCTGTCGTCCGGCGGGAGTACCGGGCCGGGCGCGATGGCGTTGACGCGCACGCGCGGGGCCAGCGCCTTCGCCATGATCCGCGTGAGGTGAAGGAGGGCCGCCTTGGACACGGCGTGGTGGGGCCGGTGCGCCCAGACCTCGAACGCGCCCATGTCCACCAGGTTGATGACGGAGCCCCGGGCGGCCAGCAGCAGCGGCGCCAGGCTCCGAACGGTCAGGAACGGTCCTTTGAGGTTCACTCCCATGACCCGGTCCCACTCGTCGGGCGTGACCTCCAGGAGGGGCTTGGCCTCGAAGCTGGAGGCGCTGTTGATCAGGAGGTCCAGCCGGCCGAAGTCCTCCTCCACCCGCCTGGCCAGGGCCTCCACGGCCTCGGGGTCGGCGATGTCCGCCTGGACGGCGACGGCCCGCTGACCCAGGCCCTCTATCTGGCGCGCCACCTCCCGAGCGGCGGCGTCCGAACGGCCATAGTGGACCACCACGTCCCAGCCGTCCTCGGCCAGGCCCAGGGAGAGGGCCTTGCCGATGCGGATGGCTCCGCCTGTCACCAGGGCCACCTGGCTCACGCTCGACCTCCCGGCTCGATGGATCGGTCCCGCCCCCGAGGGCCGCGCGCGAGCGCGGCGGGCGCGGCGGGCGCCCCGGGGGCCCGGCGGCTCAACCCCCGGCGGTCCGGAAGGATCCGCGCGTCGCGCCGGGCTGCTAGACTAGACTAGACTAGACTGGACTGGGGCGCGGCCGGGCCGACACCGGCACCATGCGGGCACACCGAGCGGGAGCGCGACACATGCCGGATCTCAAGGGGAGGGTGGCCCTCGTCAGCGGGGGCAGCAAGGGGATCGGACGGGCCATCGCCCGTCGTCTGGCGGGGGCGGGGGCCTCCGTGGTGGTGAGCGCCCGGACCAACGCGGACGTGCAGAAAACGGCCGAGGAGTTGGGAAGAGACGCGCCCGCCGACGTCATCGGCATCCCCTGTGACGTGCGCCGGCCCGACAATTGCGCCGAGCTGGTGGAGCGCACCGTGGAGCGCCTCGGAGGCCTGGACATCCTCATCAACAACGCCGGCATCGGCGTTTTCAAGAGCATCCGGGAGATGACCGGCGAGGAGTGGCGCCGGCAGATCGACACGAACCTGGGAGGCGTCTTCTACCTGTCGCAGGCGGCGGTGCCTCATCTCCTGGGGAGCGACTTCGCCTGGATCATCAACGTGGGCTCTCTGGCCAGCCGGAACACCTTCGCCGGGGGGACGGGCTACAACGCGTCCAAGTTCGGGCTCCTGGGCATGACCGAGGCCATGATGCTGGATCTCCGCCACGACGGGATCCGGGTGTCCATCGTCATGCCCGGGAGCGTGGACACGGACTTCGGCCAGCGGGGCATCGAACGGCCGTGGGCGCTCAAGGCCGATGACGTGGCCCTGGCCGTGATGCAGCTCATGGAGTATCCGCCAAACGCCCACGTGAGCCGCATGGAGATGCGACCGGCGCGGCCCGAGAAGGGGTGAGGGCCCTAAACCAGGACCGCCATGGACGCGAGCGCAAGCAGCCAGCCCGCCAGCACGTCCCCCGGGTAGTGCACCCCGAGGTAGCTTCGCGACGCTCCGACAGCCATTCCCAGGAGCAGCAGGGGCACGCCCAACCAGAACGGCGCGACGAGCGCCAGCGGCAGGAAGACGGACAGTCCCGCCGCCGAGTGGCCCGAGGGGAAGCTGAACCGGTCCGGCGCCCTGATGAGGGAGTCGAACCCGACGGGCAGGGATGGCCTGGCCCGACTGATGGTGCGCTTGAGGAGCTGGACCAACAAATGTGACAGCACCATCGTGGCGAAGGCCACCCGCCCGGCCCGTGCCAGCGCTGGGACGACGCCCGCGGCCAGGCCGCCCGCCAGGGCGATGGCCACGGCGGGGTCGGCCAACCGCGTGATGAGCCGCATGAAGAGGTCGAGGCGAGGCCGGCGACGCAGGAGCACCGCGTGGAAGAGCCGTTCGTCGACGCAGTCCAGCAGCAGAATCAATCCGGACACGGGGTCACCCTCCGTCAGGGTCTGAGGGAAACATATGTGTCCCCCGTGCGACATCCGGGTGCGGGCCTGTAACGAGTCCGTGGCGCGGCGATAACGCGTCGTGGTAGTGCGAGAAGAGCCGTTGGAAGACGTCGTCCCAGCTCCGGGTCTCTGCGACCCGCCGGGCGTTGAGCGACATCCGTCGGCGTAGGGCGTCGTCATCGATCAGGCGGAGGGCCGCGCTGGCGAACGCCTCCGCGTCCCCGGGTGGGAAGCGAAAGCCGGTCTCGCCTGGAATGACGAGGTCCTTCACGCCACCCCGGTCCGGAACCACCGAGGGGAGTCCGCTGGCGAAAGCCTCGGTGACCACCTGTCCGAAGGTCTCCGTGTCCGAGGGAAAGACGAATACGTCTGCCGAGGCATAACAGGCGGCCAGGCGCTCCCCCTGCTGATATCCCGTGAAATGCACGCCTTCGACGTTCCGTCGTCGCAGATCCTCCAGCGCGGGCCCATCTCCCACGAGGACCAGGGCCACCTTCCGCTCCGTGCCCTCCCGGATCCGGGGGAAGGCTCGCATGAGCAGGTCGATGCGCTTCTCCGGTGCCACTCGGCCCACGTACGCCAGGATCACCTCGGCGCCGGGCGCCATCTCCCGGCGGACGTCCTCGCTACGGCAGGACGGGTTGAACTGGACCGCGTCCACCCCCCGGGACCAGATGCGCAGCCGTTGAAAGCCCCGGGCCGCGAGCTCGGTCCGGGTGGCCTCGCTGGGACAGAAGGTGATGCGGGCCGCGCCGTGGAAGCGCTCCAGCAGACGCCACACCACTCCTTCCAGGGCGCCGAGACGGTAGCCGTGGACGTACTCGGCGAAGTTGGTGCAGTACGACGTCACCAGGGGAATCGCCCGGGCCAGGGCCCAACGGCGTCCCACCCAGCCCACGGAGGCTTCCGTGGCCGCATGCACGAGATCGGGCGCGAAGGAGTCCAGGGCGCGGCGATTCCGGGGGCCGAGCCAGAGCCGCGCCGCTTGGAGTTCCTCGTAGAAGGGCACGGTCACGCTCGGAAGCTGAACGTGAAGCGCGACATGGTCCGCGGCGCGGTCGGAGAGGGTGGGCGTGACCAGCGCCACCTCGTGTCCTGCCCGCACGGCATGCCGGACCAGGAGCCCGAGGGCGCGGGCCACGCCGTTGACCGTGGGCGCGTAGGTGTCCGTGAAGAGCGCGATCCTCACGACGCCAACGCCCGCGCCGGGAGGCGCTCGGCCGTCTCCAAAAACTCGGCGCAGCGCCGGAATCCTCCATGGTGGCGCGCCTCCTCCTCCTGCTGTCCCGTGTCCAGATTGGGGTTGCCCAGCCCTCGAAGGCCGTCCGCGAGCCCTTCCAGGAAGCGCGCCACGAAGTCGTCGGTGACCGCGTCGGTGGCGTCGATCAGCCACAGGGGAGGTGGGGTCGGGAGCAGGAAGGCCAACGCCTGCGAGCGGCGACCCACCGCTGCCCTCAGGGCGCCCTCGCCCGCGCCGGCCCCGAGGGGACTCACGGTCCGGCGCGTGCGGGAGGCGTCCCGGTTCGAGTCCGAGCGCCGGGGGCGCGTGCTCCATGGCATGGTCAGCGCGACCAGGCCGGTGATGGCCAGCCCCTGGGTGGACCGTCTGGCCGCAAGCTGGTGGGAGCGGAGCACCTCAGCGGGATCGACGACGACGCCGTACGTGGCTTCGTAGGCATCCACCAGGAAGCGGATCGTAGGGGCGTCGAACACGGGGGCCATGCGAGCGGCGCGCAACTCCGGGTGGCGCTCGGCATAGAGGGCGTCCAGGCCCGATTCGACGCGAACGTGGGCCACCGGGTCCGAGTCCCCGTCGACGAACCACGCCGCCGACCCGTGGAGAAGTTCACCCACCGCGCAGCCGATGAGGGGGTGGATCCAGTAATCCGCCAGCACATGGGTGATCCAGCCCAGGCTCCAGGCCCGCTCCGTCGGGGTGCGAGCCGATGCCAGGAGCTCGCGCGTCAGGTCTCCGCTCCGGTGGCAATGGGCCAGGTCGGACAGGATCCGGTTGCCCCCGGGGAAGTAGCCGAGGTCGGGCCCGAAGGCGCCCTGGCGAAAGGCGTTGGCCGTGGAGGCTGACAGCGTAGGGAAGGGTGCGTCGTGTGGCCGGACACGCCAGTGGTCGAGAACGCGCTCGGCCAGATGGAGGTGCAGCGTTACGTTCGGCAATCCGGCTCCAGGGAGCGGAGGTCGGGACGAGGACGGCCCTCGGCCAGCCGCCCTATACGTTCCCACGCTCCCGCGTCACCGGAGTGAAGGCGCGGTATCGGAGTCGTAGCGGAGGGGGCTCGGTCCGGAAAACGGCGCCGGGGCGAGCGTGCGGTGGCGCCGCGAGGTGTCCCGGGGCTCGATCCCCGTAACGCTGCCACGACGGAGCGGTAACGATGGATGGAATCGGGCTTCGCCCCAGGTGAATCGCGCCGGCCGATGGATAGAATCACACGCGTGACGACCGACCAGAACGTACAGGCGATCCCAGAGCTTCCGCCTGAGCTCCGCGAGCTCGTCTCCCGGACCGAGGGACTCCAGCCCTGGAGGCGGGTGTTCCACGCATTGAACGGCGTGGCGCTCGCGCTGCTGCCGTCCGTCCTCGGGCTCAGGGCGCCGACCGTGGTGGCCCTCCTCGCCGTGGGTCTGGGAGCGATGGTCGCCCTGGACCTCGTTCGACTGCGGTCGCCGGGAGTGAACAGGGCGTTCTTTCGCCTGTTCACATCCCTGGCGTCACCGCGCGAGGCTCGCCACTTCGCGTCGTCCACCTGGTACGCTCTGGGAGGCCTGCTGGCCTACGCCCTGTTTCCGTTCGAGGTGGTCACTCCGGCGATCCTGGTCCTCGGGCTGGCCGATCCCGTGGCCAGCGTGGTGGGCCGGCGGTGGGGCGTGCGCCCTCTCGGCAAGGGCTCCTGGCTGGGGGCCGGGGCCTTTTTCATCACCGCCGCCACCATCCTCCTGGCCGCCACCGGAGACCCCCTCACCCTGCTGGTCGCCCTGGTGGTCACCGCGGTAGAGGTCCTGCCCTGGCCGGTGGACGACAATCTGACGATTCCCCTGTGCGTCGCGATCCTGCTCACCCTGCTGGCGACATGAGCGCTTCCTCCGCCACGGCGGACGTCAGCGTCGTCATCCCGGCTCTCAACGAGGCCGAGTACCTGCCCCACCTCCTGGAGAGCCTGGCGACCCAGACCCGGCCGGTTCGGGAGGTCTTCGTCGTCGACGCCGACTCTCGGGACGGCACCCGGGCCGCGGCGGAGGCCGGAGGCGCGGTCTGCCTGGCCGGGGGAGGGCGTCCGGGCTTCAGCCGGGACCTGGGAGCCGAGCGCGCGGTGGGCGAATGGCTCCTCTTTCTCGATGCGGATCTTCGGTTGCCGCCCACGGCGGTGGAGGAGACGCTGGCGGAGGTAGCGCGCGAAGGCCTGGACGCGATGAGCTGCGCGTTCGTGCCGGACTCCAGGGGATGGCTCATCCGGCTTCAGCACCGGGTGTCGTCGGAGTACTTCTGGATCACGTCGAAGCTCCGTTGGCCCCACTCCATCGGGGGCTTCCTCTTCGTGCGCCGGAGCCTTCACGAAGCCGTCGGGGGCTTCGACCACGGCATCCAGGTGGCGGAGGACCAGGACTACGTCCGGCGTCTGGCCCGTGCGGGTCGGTACGCCTTCACGCGGCGGCCGGTGGTGGAGATCGCCGCCCGACGCTTCGACGCCGAAGGCCTGTGGGTCATGAGCCTCAAGTGGATCGGCATCGAGTTGCACCGGCTCTTTCTGGGGGAGATCCGGGGCGGCTACTTCCGGTACTTCAAGTAGAGACCCGTGCCGATAGGCTCCTCGACTTTACTCCCCCGGTCGCATCGGCGATTCTTGTGACGTTGATCACGAGAACGCCCTGAACCGGAACCGGTCATGTCCGATTACCGCATCGAGAAGGACTCGTTGGGTGAGGTCAAGGTCCCAGCGGACGCCCTCTACGGAGCCCAGACGCAACGGGCCGTTGAGAACTTCCGCATCAGCGGGCAGCGCTTCGGGCGCCGCTTCATCGAGGCCCTCGGCATCATCAAGAAGGCCGCCGCCGAAGCCAACCAGGAGCTGGGCACGCTGGAGCCCCACATCGCCAATGCCATCGCTCAGGCGGCCGAAGAGGTGGCCAACGGCAAGTGGGACAGCCAGTTCCCCCTGGACATCTACCAGACGGGCTCCGGCACCTCGACCAACATGAACGCCAACGAGGTCATCGCCCGGCGCGCCTCGGAGCTCCTCAACGGCAACCCCACGGTCCACCCCAACGACCACGTCAACTTCGGCCAGTCGTCCAACGACGTGATCCCGACGGCCATGCACGTGGCCGTCGCCATGGCCGTCCAGGAGGGGCTCATCCCCGCCCTGGAGGAGCTGGGCGACGCTCTGGGCGCGAAAGCCAAAGCCTTCGATGACGTGGTCAAGTCGGGCCGCACGCACCTCATGGACGCGACGCCCGTTCGCCTCGGCCAGGAGTTCGGGGGCTACGCCACGCAGGTGAGGAAGGGCATTCGCCGGGTCCAGCGAGCCGCCGGGGAGTTGGAGGAGCTGGCGCTGGGGGGCACCGCCACCGGGACGGGGATCAACACCCATCCCGACTTTGCCCGGGAGGCGATCACCCGCATCAGCAGCGAGGCCAGGATCGACTTCAAGGAGGCCGAGAACCACTTCGAGGCCCAGGGCGCGAAGGACGCTATCGTCCATGTGTCGGGCGCTCTGAACACCCTCGCCGTGTCCCTCATGAAGATCGCCGACGACATCCGCTGGCTGGGCAGCGGGCCCACGTCAGGGATCCACGAGATCAGGTTGCCGGCCATCCAGCCCGGGAGCTCGATCATGCCCGGGAAGGTGAATCCGGTCATGAGCGAGGCGGTGATGATGGTAGCCGCCCGAGTCATGGGGAACCACACCACGGTCACCGTGGCCGGTCAGCGGGGCAACTTCGAGCTCAACGTCATGATGCCCGTCATGGCCCACGCCGTCCTCGAGTCGGTGGCGCTGCTCGGCAACGTGGCCAGGGCCTTCACCAGCCGCTGTGTCGAGGGAATCGAGGCTAACGAGGCCAGGGCGAAGGCCCTCCTGGAGAAGAACCCCTCCATCGCCACCGCGCTCAACCCCTACATCGGCTACGACAAGGCCGCCGAAGTGGCCAAGGAGGCGGCGCGGGACGGGAAGTCGGTGCGCGAAGTGATGATGAGGCGGGAGCTCCTGCCCCCGGACAAGCTGGACGAGGCGCTGGACGTGCGGGCCATGACGGAGCCGGGGCTTCCCGAGTAAGCATGGAAGGGCAGCCCGGCCCCGGCTCGGCCGGGGCTCAGGCGCTCTTGAGGTCCATGAGCGTACCGTCGTGCCCGTTGATATCCGGCGGCACCGGGATGCCACCGTGCGGCATGACCCGGGTCACGACGCCGTTCAGGTAGAGAGGGTACTCCCGCTCACCGTGGCGGATGACCTGGACCAGCAGCGGCACCTCGGGATCCGGAGGGGGCGGGACGGGCTCCGTGACGGCCCTCCACACACGGTCCACGAGCGCCATGCGCTCGCTCACGGAGTCAGACCACTGGGCCAGGTGGATCTGCTTGCGGTGGGCCTCGCTCAGGCGCCGCACCACCTTGCGGTGGCCCGGGAAGGAGTGGGACAGCAGAAAGGCCACGGCTTCCGCCTCGGGCGTCGGGACCACGCCGGCGTCGTACCAGCCAGGCGTCCGCACCCGTCGCGTATCCTGGAGGTTCATGAATCCGTCGTGGCTGATTTTGAAACGCCTTGGCATGAGACCGTTCTCCGTTCGGGTGCCGCTCGGGGCGATGGCTCTCCGGGAGTGACGTACAAGAGCCGTGCCGGGAGCGGACGCGGGAGAGGCAGGGCGGTCGCCTTGCGGACAACGTGTTGTGGCGTAACGGATTGAGAGATCCGGGGCCGCGGTGGGTCGCCGCGGCCTACCCCCCCGGACCGGAAGCCGGCTTCCCATGTCGGCAAACTTTGCAGCGGGAGGCGCGGATGGACGAACTCGGGGCCCACGTTTCCACCGAGGGGGGCGTGGAGAACGCCCCCGCCCGGGCGCACGCCATCGAGGCGGTCGTTCTCCAGCTCTTCACCAAGCAGCCCAGCCGCTGGGCGGAGCCGAACCTCCCGGCGGAGCGGGTCGAGGCTTTCCGCGCGGCCCGCAGGGCCCTCGGGATCCGGGTGGCCGTGAGCCACGACTCCTATCTCATCAACCTCGCCTCCCCGGACGGTGCACTGTGGAAGCGGTCGTGCGCCTGCTTCAAGGGGGAGATGGACAGAGCGACCCGGCTCGGTCTGGACTTCGTGGTGACCCACCCTGGCAACGCCACGGGAGGAGACCACCCGGGAGGCATCGAGCTGAACGCGCGGGGAGTCGCGGCCGCTCTGGAGGCGGTGCCCGGACAGGTGGGAGTGTTGCTCGAGCTCACGGCGGGGAGCGGCACCTCCGTGGGCGGCAGCTTCGAGGATCTTGCCGCCATCGTCGAGGGAGTGCCCGCCGGCCTTCGCTCCCGGGTGGGTGTGTGCGTGGACACCTGCCACGCCTATGCCGCCGGCTACGACCTGGTGGAGGATTACGAGGGCGTATGGTCCAGGTTCGACGACATCGTGGGCCTGGACCGCCTGCGCCTCTTCCACGTGAACGACTCCCGGCATCCCCTGGGATCGAGGAAGGACCGCCACGAGCACCTGGGCAAGGGCACCCTGGGTCCGGAGCCCTTCCGGCGCCTCGTGCTGGACGACCGATTCCGCTCCATCCCGAAGATCCTCGAGACCCCCAAAGAGGGCGATCCGGTGGCCCGGGATCTGGAGAATCTGGGCTTCCTCAGGGCGTTCAGGTCGTAGCCGAGCCCTCCCCCTCCTCCTCTTCGAGGAACAGCACCCGCAGGCCGCGTTGCGACGGATCGGTGACCCGGCGACCGAACCGGGGGCGCACGGCGAGGGCCACCAGGAACACCACGCCGAACGCCACCACCAACACGGGCCCCGTGGCGATGTCCAGGGCGAAGGACGCGGTCAGGCCCAACACGATCGCCACCGTGCCCGACGCCCACGCCAGCAGGAGCGCGCTCGTGAACGTCCGGCAGAAGAAGAAGGCGATGGCGGCCGGGATCACCAGGACGCTGAACACCATGAGCACGCCCGCGACCTGGACCGACGACGTGATGATCACGCCGAAGGTGGCGAAGAAGATGAAGTCCCAGAGGCGGAGGCCCTTGGCCCGCGCTGGCGCGAAGGAGATGGCCAGCAGGCGCCTTCGCATCACGTAGTGGAAGAGCCCGATGGCCCCGTACGACACGGCCACCTTGGCCACGGTGGGCCAGGTCACCCAGATCAGGGAGCCCGTGAGGGTCTCCTGGAGGTGCTCGGAGCCCTCGGCGCTCAGGGATAGCAGCAGGATGACGGCGGCGGACGCCACCACGTACGTGATGCCGATGACCGCCTCCTGGGGCACCGGTGAGTCATCCCAGCGGGTGAGGCTGAAGATGAGCGCTCCCACGATCGTGAAGCCGAAGGCCCACGCGTAGGCGGTGTTGGTGCCCTGATCCGCTCCCATGAGGAAGGCCACGGTGGAGCCCAGGGCCGCGATCTGGGCCAGGGCCAGATCCACGAAGATGACCTCCCGTTGGATGACGTGCAGCCCGAAGTAGGCGTGCGTCAGCAGGATGATCATGGCGGCCGCGAGCGGCGCCAGCAGGAGGTCGATCATCGGGTGCGGTCTCCGTCGGGTGCGTGGGTGTTCGGGCGGCGTGTCCGGGGCGTCACGGGGCCGTCACCATGCCGTCAGCGACGCGCGGCCACGGCGAAGGCGCGATCCAACTCCGCGATCCACGTGTCCACCAGGTCGAAGTAGTCGTCCACCCCGGGCCTCGCCCCCGGGTAGACCGGCACGATGGCCGTCACCGCGCCGCCCCTCTCGGCCACGCTGTCGATGCGGCCCGACGGATAGTAGCTCGCCGCCAACAGCACGCCGATACGCTGGTCCCGCATCAACTCGATGAGGTGGGCCACGTGACGGGGCGTGGGAGGAATGCCCGGCTTGGACTCGACGTAGTCGGCGCACGTGATGCCGAAGCGGTCCTCGAAGTAGGTCCAGTTCTTGTGGTAGCAGACCATCTCCCGGCCCCGCAGGGGCAGTGCCCGCCCGAGCCAGCCCCCCAGGTCGTCGATGAGCTTCCGACCCTGGTGCTCGCGCCCCTCCAGGAAAGGAACGAGGGTGCCGGTCAGCGCGAGCTGCTCGAGGTTGTGACCTCCCAGGAGATCCACGAGCGCGTCCCCGAAGGATGCCCGGTGGATCCGGTCCGTGAAGGCATCGAGCCCGCGGGTCCAGTGCTCGGCCCGGTCCGGCGCGACGCGGCGAAGGCCGGTCGTGATGTTGCGCGCGATCTGGATCACGCGGAGGGGGTCGGTGTGGAGGTGCGGGTTGCCGTACAGGTGCACGTCACCCTGACTCCGGTCCGCCACCTCGGGGATATCCAGGAGCGTGATTCCGGTGTAGGCGGTCACGTAGCCGCGCCCGCCCTCCAACACGTCTCGGTTGCCGGCTCGGTCCAGGAGCGTGGGAACCCACAGCTCCAGGTCGAGGCCGGTGGTGATGAACAGGTCCGCGCTGCGCAGGTCCAGCGCGAAGCTGGGCTTGGGCCGCACGAAGTGGGCGTCCTCGTTCGGGTGCGCGATGCTGGTCACCCTGACCTGATCGCCGCCGATGGCCTCCACGATGGAGGCGTACACGGGCAGCGTGGCCACCACCGCCACCGGCTCCGTCTGGGCTTCAGCACGGGTCGGCGACCCCGCCGTCCAGGCCGCGAGCGCGGCCACCGCCAACCCCGTAATCGTCGTCGTCGTCATGGTGGGTTCCTCCGGCTCGTCAGTAGGTTTCGTGCTTGTGGGGG
>DASWKP010000396.1:0-5920 GCA_036396575.1 Longimicrobiales bacterium
CGGCCGCGAGCGGCCGCCCCCTCTTCCCGATAGGGAACCGGTCGTAGGTCCAGTAGATCGCTATCTGAGCTGGACCGTGGTGCTCACCGTCCCGCCCTTGAGCGACGAATACGTCACCGTCATGGACCCCGATCCCCGCACGAGGTACTCCAGCGTGCGGGTCGTTCGACCGGGGGCGCCGGTGCGGACCAGGATCCGGTCCAGTTCCTCCTGGTCGATCATCTGGGTGGGGCCGGGCTGGAATTTGTTGCCCACCCAGCCCGCGGCCACGATGTCCACGTTGCCGTCCACGGTGACGAGGTCGGGGCGCACCACGTGGTTCTGCGCGGCCTTGGCCGTGATGGTCGGGATGAGGCGGTCGTTCCTGATGTCCACCCACACGCGGAACAGGTCGCCCTCGATGCGCTCCACGCTGGTTTCGCCCATGCGCATCATGGGCATCATGTCGGCGTGGTACAGGGTGAACGCCATGTTGCGGTGGAATAGCTCCATGCTCAGGAAGCGCGGGTTCACCCGCCCGCTCAGCTTCTTCCATCCGCCCATTTCCACGGCCCCGTACTGGGGATGGTCGAAGGGAGCCCACTCGATGTACTGGTCCCCGAACTCCAGGAAGTCGTCGAAGAAGTAGCGCGACTTCTGGCCGGAGATGGGTGAGTCGGGATCCCGCTGCTGCTCCTGGAGGAGCGGGCTGTTGAAGTACTGCCCGCCGTTCCAGAGCTCGTTGGAGTAGGAGATGATGCCGAGCCCGTCGTTGGTCCAGTCGATGGACCCGCCGTGGACGGTGTAGAGGCCCTGCCAGATGATGTAGTAGTTGTAGTAGGGCAACATGCGCTCGCCCCACTCGCCGATCTCGTCGTAGACGCGGATGTCCGAGGCCGGATAATCACCGTACCAGGCCGATCCCGGCGGCCGGAGGATCATCCCCCCGGAGTTATGATAGGACTGCATCCCGGCGATGTTGGGGTGGGCCATCATGAAGTCGTTCAGCGCCCGCGCCTCGGGGAGCTGGAACGGGTAGTCCATGGAGCCGCCCTGGATGTAGTTGGGCTGCCAGTCCGAGCCGTAGTTCCGGTTCGGGTCGTAGCCCCCCGGCGGATCCTCGTCCACCCGGCCGTCACCGTCATCGTCCAGCCCCTCGGATCCGAGCAGGACCCAGTCCCCGAACTGCCCGGGCATGACGCTCTCCATGAGACGCGGGTCGGAAGAGCTGATGCGGTGCGTTCCCTCGCCGGGCACGTACTTGCGGATCTGCTCGATGACCCCGTTGCCGTTCAGGTCGTTGGGGCCGTCCTCGTCGAAGAGGCCGTCGCCGTCCGAATCGACCGGCACGTGTCCCGTGCGCGCTCCCGCGCCCGTGTGGTCCAGGAAGTAGTCCCGGCCGTCCGGGTTCACGCTGGGGTTGAGGTAGAACACCCGCTCGTCCACCAGCCGCGTGATGTCGTCGATGCGGCCGTAGTTCTCCATGAGGTACCAGATCGTGTAGAGCACGATCTCGCCTCCCTGGATCTCGTTGCCGTGGACGTTGGCCTCGATGAAGATGGCGGCCTTGTCCATCTCATCCCCGGTGCGGGGGTTGTTGATGGCCATGACCCACATCTCTCGGCCACCGTGGCTCAGGCCGGTGTTGTGGAGCGT
This sequence comes from Longimicrobiales bacterium, assembly GCA_036396575.1. Classification (GTDB taxonomy): domain Bacteria; phylum Gemmatimonadota; class Gemmatimonadetes; order Longimicrobiales; family Gaopeijiaceae; genus DASWKP01. The sequence goes on from DASWKP010000396.1 coordinate 1,636, forward strand.
CAAGAAGTCGGGCCAGGTGCGCTCCATGAGCCGGAGGCGCTCGCTGATCTCGTCGTGGTCCAGCCAGCGGTCCCACGTGAGGTCCAGCGTGTGAGGCGGGTCGGAGCCCCTCATCTCCTGGGCGGAGACGCGCTGCGTGCCCGCCGTGACCGCCGCCGCGAGGAGGGCGGTCGCCAGCATCCGGCGCATTCTGGTTGCGTGCGTCATCTCACTCACCTCAGGGTCACGGTTGCGGTGTCGGTCCCACCCTTCTGGGACCGTAGCCGGATCTCGACGGTGGCGCCCGCGCGGCCCCGGATCACCCAGGTGAAGCTCTCCCGCGCGCCCGAGCCGGCGAGCTGCTGCACGTACGCGGTCTTGGGGGCGCCGGTAAGGATGTCCTCCCTCGGCACCTGGATCTGGACCATGGTGGGCTGCACGGCACGGGAGGTCACGCCGTGCTGAAGGGAGGTGGGCAGGAAGCCCGAGTTCTCGATCTCGGCCGTGACCGTGAAGACGCCGCCTCCGTGGCTTTCCACCTCGGTGGACACGATGCTCACTCGGGGTAGCATGCCCGCCAGGCGCACCACGAACTCCCCGTGGGCGCGGCCCAGCTCGGGCACCCGCTCGAAGGGCGGGTTGGTGACGGCGTAGGGCACGAACCCCCCGATCTCCACCTCGCCCAGCGTGGGATGCTGATAGGGCGTCCAGTCCACGAAGGCGTCGATGCCGGCCTCCTCCAGGGCGGTCAGGATACGGGCGTCGGCGCCGTTGCCGGCGCCGCCGCTCCGGGCCTGAGGGGCCGCACCCCTGCCGGCGCGCCCACCGGCGCCGCCTCCGCGCGCGCCCGTCGCGCCCCCACGCCCCGCGGTTGGCGGGGCGGCCGGGTCCGCGGCAGGAGCCTCGCCGCCGCCCTCGTCCGAGCTCGCGCCCCCAACGCCGTCACCCCCGAGCCCCCAGCCTTGCGTGCTGAACGACGGTACGCCGTACTGGAAGTGGCCATACTGGAAGAACGCGCCTTCCGCGGGACGGTCCACGCCCACCGCGTCGATGCCCGTGATCTCCTCGTACGCGTCTGCGATGGCCTGGTAGTACGTGAGGTCGGAGCCCTGCACCGCCATGACTGGCCGTCGTCCCGAGGACGGGTCGTTGTCGGCGCCCAGTTGGGCGCCCCGAAGCTGGAGGCCCCCGCCGCCGCCCCGGCCGCCGAAGCCGAAGCCGAAGCCGCCGCCTCCTCCTCCGAAGACGCCCACGCTCAACACGTCGTCGTTGGAGGCGTCCGCGAAGGCCAGGAGGTCCAGCTCACCCCCGCCGCCCTGGGAACCGGCGTCCACCACGTTGTCCGAGTGCCCGAAGGTGAGGATCGCCGCCACGTTGCGATGAGCGATGACCCAGTCCATCAGGGCCCGTGTCTCTGGCTCGCTCACCATGTAGGCGCCCGCGTCGGCCTTCCAGTAGGGATACGCGTGCTGGAAGTTGCGGTTGGGATCGACGCCGCCGGGTCCGTCCTCGTTGATGAAGCCGTCGCCGTCGTTGTCGAGCCCTTCCCAGTAGAGGGTGTACCCGCCGGACTGCCCTTCGGCGGCGTCGGCCCGCTTCATGAGCCTGGGCTCGTCGGGATCGATCATGAACGCCCCCGCCGGGTCCATGGCCCGCATGACCGTGATGAATCCATCGCCGTTCAGGTCGTCGGGTCCGTCCTCGTCGGTGCGGCCGTCGTTGTCGTCGTCGTGAGGCAGGGCATTGCCCCGCCGGCCCCACTTGACGGGGCTGAACATCGCCTGCGCCCCGTCGGGATTCAGCCTCGGGACCACGTAGAACACCTGTTCGGCCAGATCCGCGCCGGACTCCCCGCCGATCAGGTAACGGACGATCTCCAGCGCCAGGTGGCTGCCCACCACGTGGTCCCCCTCCAGATTGCCCACGACGAGCACGGCGGGCCGCTCGTCCAGCGGAGTGCCGCTTCGGTCGGCCACTTCGACGAGCCAGATGTCCCGCCCCTGATGGGACGTGCCCAGGGAGCTCATGGTGGCCAGGTTCGAAGCGTTCACGAGGGAGCGCAGCTCCCGGGTGAAGCCGTCGAAGTCCAGGTAGTCGGCCGTCTGGGCCAGGGCGCCCGCGGGCAGGAGGGCCCACGCCAGCGCCGCGATTGGTAACCCCGTATTGCGCACGTTCCTCTCCTTGTACGGATTTGGTACAAGGGAGACCCCCACGAGACGGCGAAGTGCCTCCCTCCCTCCTGGACACCTGGAGCGAAGGGGGCGTTGACGAGTTGGATCCGGTGGTGCCGCGGCCTACGACCTCAGGTATCGGACCCTCAGGTATCGGCCCCTGGCGAAGCGTTCAGGGTGCGCCCCGGCAGGATGGGCTCGATGAACTCCACCCGTCCCGTGGTCCGGGCGGGCCGATCGAACGACCGGTAGTCGCACGTCAGCTCCTCGCCCGGGGCGATGTCTCGCACGGCCACCGTGAGTTCCCCCGAATCGTCGCAGTTGGGCGCGAACGAGTGGTTCATGAAGCGAGCGTTGTCCCCACACAGCACGAAGAGACCCCGCTCGTTCTCGTAGCACCACCGCCGCAGGCTGGTCTGGTACGGCTCGGGGAAGCCGTCCAGCTCAGCGGGCGTCATCTCCCAGTCGACGCCCGTGGTGATCTCCCACAGGAGGGTGCCCGCGGCGATGGGTAGGGGCGTGAAGACGCCGATGCCCTCGATGGGGCTGGGCGCCAGGTACGTTGGCACGCGAAACATGGGTCACGAACCAGGGCAGGATGGACGCGGAAAGCGACCAGGAGGGCGCCGAGGGGGCGGGAGGCTCCTTCGCAAACACCAATATGGAGTCGGGTGCCGGCCCTTCGAAAGTCCCCATTGCCTTCCATGGCATGATGCCCCCTCTTGTGCCAGACCCTTCTCAACGACCTGACAAGCGTCAGAAATCCGAGCCGGAGCGTTCCCATGAGAACGTCGCATCGTCGTATCGGGATCCGCGCCTCGTGGTGGGCCGGTTCCAGCGTCACCGCCCGAGCCGCCAGGGGGGCCCGTTCCGGCGTGTGGATCCGGGCGCGCGCGGCGCTCCTGACCCTCGTGGCGGTACTGTCCACCGTGCCGGTCGCGGCCCAGATGCCGCCCGCCGAAGGCTGGGTGGGGGGGCCGGGCTCGGCCAACTACCAATTGGCGGCCCGCTTCGCCCCTTACAGGATCAGCGAGCTGCTCCACAGCACCACGGTGACGCCCCGCTGGATCGAGGAGGGCGACCGGTTCTGGTACGAGTGGGAGACCGGCGAGGGAACGTTCTACTACATCGTGGATCCCGCCGAGGGCACCAAGCGCCAGATCTTCGACAACGACGTGATCGCCGCCGAACTCACCCGGATCACCCGGGACCCGTGGGACGGCCAGCACCTGCCCATCCGCAACATCCGCTTCATCGACGACTACAGCCTGGAATTCGAGGTCGAGTCCTCCCAGGACGAGGAAGTCGAAGCCGAAGAGGACGAGGTGGACGAGGAAGAGCAGCGGGACGAGCGGGAACGGGACCGCCAGGCGCGTCCCCGCACGAAGAAGAAGGTCCATCACTTCCAGTACGACGTCAGGACGCAGACCCTCCGGGAGCTGGAGGACTGGGAGGAGCCCGACCTCCATCCCGCGTGGGCCACGGTGTCGCCCGACACGGCGTGGGTGGTGTTCAGCCGGGAGGCCAACCTGTGGATGATGAGCTACGCGGAGTACATGAAGATCGTCGAGGCCAGGAAGGGCAAGACAGGGGACGACATCGACGAGGCCGAGGAGGAGGTGGAGGTGGAGGAGACCCAGCTCACCACCGACGGCGAGAAGGACTATAGCTACGGCAATGCGGGCCGAGGGGACGACGACGAAGAGACGGCCGAGGAGTTCAAGAAGCGCCAGAACGCGGGCGTGACCTTTTCCCACGATTCCCGCTGGTTCGCGCTCACGCGCCAGGACCGTCGCGAGGTGGGCGACCTGTGGGTGGTCCACGCCACGGGCAACAAGCGGCCAAAGCTGGAGACCTACAAGTACGACATGCCCGGCGAGGAGGACGTCACACAGACCGAGCTCCTGGTCTTCGACATGGACAGCCGGGAGATGAAGTCGATCGACGACGAGCCGTGGAAGGACCAGCGGATGGGCGTGTACAGCGAGCCCGGCCAGGGCGGTGGCTTCGGGGGCGGGGGCGGTGGCGGCGGCGGCGGCCGAGACGAGCCCAACATCCGCAAGTGGCTCTCCGACCGTCCCGACGAGCTGTATTTCTGGCGGCGCAGCCGGGACCAACACCGCGTCGACCTCATG
>DASWKP010000397.1:0-4390 GCA_036396575.1 Longimicrobiales bacterium
CGGCCGACGCCCCGGACCACGGCCTCGGCGGTGGGCCGCAGCCGCTCGGGAAGGTGCTCCAGGGCTTCCACCGCCAGAGCGGCGTTGCAGGCCTGGTGCCGGCCCACCAGAGGCGTGCGCAACCGCAGCGCGCCCCAGGAACGGGTCTCCAGAACAAAGCCCGTGTGCGTGCGGTCCAGCTCCAGATCGTGGAGGTCCCGGTCCAGGTCCAGAACCGTGAGATCGGCGCCCCGCTCGCGCGCCACCCGCCGGAAGATCTCCAGGAGGTCGGGGTCCCGCTCCGCGGTGAGCGCCGGGATCCCCGCCTTGATGATCCCCGCCTTCTCAAGGGCGATCTGAGGAAGCGTGTCCCCCAGGAAGTCCGCATGGTCCATGGCGACGTTGGTGATGGCGGAGCACGCGGGCGTGAGCACGTTGGTGGCGTCCAGACGCCCTCCCAATCCCACCTCCACGACCGCGACCTCCGCCCCCACCTCGGCGAAGAGGTGGAAGCCCAGGACGGTGGCCGCTTCGAAGAAGGTCAGCCCGTGGCGCTCCACGACGTCTCTCACCCCGTCAGCCGCATCCAGCAGCAGGGCCTCGTCCACCGGGAGCCCGTCCAGGAGGAAGCGCTCCCGGAAGGAGCACAGGTGGGGGGACGTGTACAGGACCGAGCGCAGCCCGTGCTCCCGCAGGACCGTATCCACCGTGGACGCCACGGAGCCTTTGCCGTTGGTCCCGCCCACGTGGACGGAGGCGTAGCGCAGGTGAGGATCGCCCAGGTCCGCCAGCGCGTCGAACGTGCGCTCCAGGCCCCACCGCACGCCGACAGCCACGCGCGGAAAGAGCCGCTGGACCAGGGGATCGCCGAAGGGGCGATCCAGGCGCTCCGGTGACGCCGAGGCGCCGGGCTCCGCCTGCCCGACCTCCGGCTCACGTCCGGGCGCGCCTCCGGGGGCGTGCCCGGCCCGGGGGAGGGACGCCACCGAGGCTCAGTCCTCCCAGGACCGGAGCATATGCCGCAGGAGGAGAGCCACGGTGTCCCGCAGCTCCCGTCGATCCACCACGCGGTCCACCATGCCGTGCTCCTCCAGGAACTCGGCGCGCTGGAAGCCCTGCGGCAGCTCCTGGCGGATCGTCTCCTCGATGACCCGCGGCCCCGCGAAGCCGATGAGGGCCCCCGGCTCCGCAAGGTTCACGTCGCCCAACATCGCGTACGACGCGGTGACCCCACCGGTCGTGGGATCCGTGCAGATGGACAGGTACGGAACGCCCGCCTCGTGGAGCCGGGACAGCACCACCGAGGTCTTGGCCATCTGCATCAGCGAGTAGATGCCCTCCTGCATGCGGGCCCCGCCCGACGCGTTCACGACGATGAGCGGTCGGCGCTCATCGAGGGCCACCCGACCGCAGCGAGCGATCTTCTCACCGACCACCGAGCCCATGGAGCCCCCGATGAAGCGGAAGTCCATCAGGGCCACGCACACCCCGATTCCTTCGATGGCCCCCCGGCCGGTGATGACGGCCTCCCCCGTTCCCACCTTGGCCTCGGCGGCATCGATGCGATCCCGGTACGGTTTCAGATCGGTGAACTCCAGGGGGTCGACGCTCCGGAGATCCTCCTCCGTCTCCTCGAAGGATCCCTCGTCCAGGAGGATGTCGACGTACCGCTCGGGCGTGATCCGGAAGTGGAAGCCGCAGTGGCGGCACACCCCCTGATTCTGCGCCAGGCTCTCCCCGTACACGATCTCCCCGCACCCACGACACTTCTCGAAGACGTCCCCCGGCACGTCCCTGCGGTCGGACGCCTTGAGAGGCTTCTTCTCCTTACGGAACCATGCCATGGGGTCTCTCCACTCCGGGCGGTTCTGGAGGCTCGACGAAGGAAAGGATCGGGGGGGGCAGTCGCGGGCGCCAGGGGGCGCCTCCGGCCGCTACCGCTCCCTCCCCACCCGGGCCGCCACCGCTACGGCCACCCAGGACATGAGGAGGAAGGAGCCCCCGTAGCTCACGAACGGGAGGGGGATCCCGGTCACCGGCACGACGCCCACCGTCATTCCGACGTTGACGACGATGTGGACGATCCAGGCCCCGAAGATACCGAATAGGACCAGACCGGCAAACGGATCTGAGCAGTCCTCCGCCAGCTTCACCAGGCGGGCCAGGATGAACGCGAACAGGCCCAGGGCCACCACGACGCCCAGAAAGCCCAACTCCTCGCCAACCACGCTGAAGATGAAGTCGGTGTGCTGCTCGGGCAGAAAATCGAAGCGCTTCTGGGTCCCCAGCGTGAAGCCTGTCCCGGTGAGCCCGCCATGGCCGATGGCCACCTTCGATTGGATGAGGTGGTAGCCCGCTCCCCGCGGGTCCACGTCGGGATCGAGAAACACCAGCAGGCGGTTCTGCTGGTACTCGGCGAGGGAGTTCCACAGCGGGCGGGCCACGGTCCCGGCGGCGACGTTGGCCAGGACCACCGCCACGGACTCGAACAGATAGACGCGGAAGCGATAGAGGTAGAGGGCGCCCACGATGAGCACGATGTAGCCCGACCACACGGCGATATCGTAGGAAAGGACCAGCGCGGCCCCCGGGCTCGCCAGGAGGAGCAGCATCCCCACCGGCGTGCCGGCCCAGTAGAGGGCCGCGAACAGGATCCCCACGAACGCCAGGGCCGTCCCGAGGTCCGGCTGAAGCAGGACCAGCACCAGAGGAACGGCCACCACGGCGCCCGGCGCCACCAGATCCTTCAGGTTGGCCGGAATCTCCTCCCGGCTGGCCAGGAGGCGAGCCAGAGCCAGGACCGTGGCCAGCTTGGCCACCTCGGCGGGTTGGAAGCGGAGGGGGCCCACATCGATCCAGCTCTGCACCCCCGAGGCCGTGCCCACACCAGTGCCGATGACCTTGGTGGCGCCCAGCAGGACGACCGTCAGCACGAACCCGGGAACCGCGGCCCACTCGAACCAGCGCACCGGAATCCGCACCACGACGGTAAAGGTCAGCAGGGCCAGGAGGAGCCAGAGCGACTGACGGATCCAGGCCAGGCGCGTGGTGTCGTGGGGGATGTTCACCACGCCCTCCGAGTAGATCATGGCGACGCCCACGAGGCTCGCGATGAGGGCCACACCCACCAGGGGCGGGTCCACGGCCCACGCGCGAAAGGCCCGTCTCACGGGCCCCCGGCGGGCAAACGCACCGCCCAGGCGGGCCACGCTCCCGCCCGCAGGTGCTCCCCGAGGGTCTGCAACGTGTCCCGGGGAATGCCATGCACGCCCCGCAGGTAGAAGTCCGCGGTCTTGGCCGCCAGGGGCGCCGCCACGCTCGATCCCCCTCCGCCGAACTCCACCAGGACGACCACGACGATCTCCGGTTCGCCTCCCCTCGGGCCGGCCATGCCGGCGAACCAGGCGTGGTCCTCGGCGAGCCCCTTCACGGAGAGGCTGTTCTGGCCCGTGCCGGTCTTCCCGTAGAGGTCCCAGTGTTCGAGGGATGACAGGTAGGCGGTGCCTTCGGGCCCCGTGACCCGCCGGAGCCCCTCCAGCATGGCGTCCAGGCTAGCCGGCTGGAGGTTCAGCTCCCAGCCGAGGGCCTCGGCGTCCGCGGCACCGGCCCGCAACAGCGGAGCCGGCGCCGAGCCGTCCCGGGCCAGGGCCATGTAGAACTGGGCCATCTTGAGGGGCGTCTGGTCATTGGGGCCCTGCCCGATGGCCAGGGACAGAACCTCCCCCTCCTGGGCGGGGTAGCCATACGCGTCCACCCACCACTGCCGGTCCGCCGGAAGGGTCCCCCTCGCTTCCCCGGGGAGGTCGATCCCACACCGGTTGCTGAAGCCGATCTCGGTGGACCGCCGCAGGAGCCGATCAAGTCCGATGCGGAGTCCGAGCTGATAGAAATACACGTCGCAGGAGTGCTGGATGGCCTCGATCAGCGTCAGGTTCCCGTGCCCGTCGGCGTCCCAGCACCGGAACCGTCGGTTCCCGAACTGAAACCCGCCGTCACACGGCTCCGCCATGGTCTCGTGGGGACCCACGACCCCCAGGTCGAGGGCGATGGCCGCCGCCGCCAGCTTCCAGGTGGAGGCCGGTGCGTAGGTACCCTGGACGGCCCGGTTGAAGAGGGGCTTGTCCTCGCTGTCCCGGAGGCCGGCCCACCGATCCGAGTCGATGCCGCCCACGAAGTCGTTGGGATCGAAGGCCGGTGCCGAGTAGAGCGCCAGCACCCCGCCGTCGTGGGGGTCGAGCGCCACCACGGCGCCCGCGAGAGTATCCGGGAAGATGTGATGGATCCACTCCTGCAGGTCCAGGTCCACGTTGAGGCGGATGTCCCGGCCGGGTGTGGCCGGAGTGGCGGTCACGCCCGCGAAGTCACCCACGATGCGCCCTCTGGCGTCCACCTCGACGGTTCGCACCCCCCC
>DASWKP010000398.1:0-5623 GCA_036396575.1 Longimicrobiales bacterium
CGTTGCTGTGGAGCCCCATGTGGCCGTTGAAGTTCATGGCGCTCTCGATGCGGTCGCCGGACGTGTTCCAGTGGTGCCATGTGTTGCCGTTGACCTGTGCCCAGCGGTACACGCTCGTGGGGTTCTGGAAACTGAGGGCCGCCCAGGTGCTCCAGTCGGTGATGTCCGCCCGGCGCAGGTAGCCCAGGTCGTTGACCTCGAAGCCCGCGGACTGCCTCACCAGGCTGGACTCGAAGCGCGTGATGCCGCCCCCGTACTTGCCCACCTTGAGCTGGGCGGCGTACCCCGTGAGACGGGTGGCGTCCGGGTCCAGGGCGAGCCCGTCGCCGGGCTGCTGGTAGTAGTGGGCGGGAGCGCGCTGCGTAGCGGCGATGACCTCGGGCGTACCCGCCACCCGGGAGGCCGCGAAGGAGCCCGCCACCTGGTAGTTCCGCCCGCCGAAGCGGCTGCGGAAACTGGCCCCCGCCACGTACGCGGACTCGTGCAGGTAAGGCGCGCTCCACTCGTCCAGGGAGCGGTTCACGGCCGTCACGATGACGCCCACCCCCGCGTCGCCGTTCCGGAAGTCCTGCTGGGCCCGGAGCAGGGCGTAGTTGGTCCGGGGCTCCACGGTGCGCCCCTCGGCGCCTTCCACCCCGCCGGTCACGGCGTCCAGCACGCCGAAGGAGAGGCCTCCCGAGGTCCGGCCCGTGAGCTTGCCGGCGGCCCGGATGGGCGTGGCTGTGGGCGTGCCCGCATCCCCGTACATGCTCGCCAGGGAGGGGCTGCGCCCGATGCGCCGACTGTAGAACAGCCCCTCGTTGGTCTGACAGTCCACCACGATGTAGCAGTTGAGCTGGAAGGCGTAGAGGCCCGTGCCCTCCACGAAGAAGGGGCGCCGTTCGGCGAAGAAGGTCTCGAGGGCGCTGAGGTTCAGGACGCCCGGGTCCGCTTCCACCTGGCCGAAGTCGGGGTTGACGGTGGCGTTCAGGGTCACGTTGGGTGTGACGCCGACCTTGACGTCGGCCCCGGCGGTGATCTGCTGGGGGTGCTCGAAGGCGCCCCCGCCGGCACTCCGTGTGACGTTCCTGGTCACGACGTAGGGCGTGACCTCCACCCGGTCCGAGGAGCCCAGGCCCTCGAGGCCCGTGAGGGTGCCCATCTGGGACATGAGTCCGGGAACCGTGCGGTCGTACGCCGGCCACGCCATCCGCTCGGGATAGCGCTCCACCGAGCGGCGCAGGCCGAAGCCGAACACGTGGCTGTCTCCGTCGGCGTAGCGGAGCTGGGACAGGGGGATGCGGAACTCCGCCGTCCAGCCCTCGTCGTCCACGCGGGTGGCCACGTCCCACACGCCGTTCCAGGACGCGTCCTCCGTGCCGTCGTCGAAGACGGACAGGTCCCGCTTGACGCCGTCGGGGTTCACGTAGAAGGCGAAGCCCGTGCGCTTGTCGTTGTACGAGTCGACGTAGATGCCGATCTGGTCCGAGGGGCCCCGCACGTCCCGCCGGGACAGGGCGCGCATGATGCTGTCGGGGTGGGGGTCGTACGCCCGCACGAAGACGAAGAGGTCGTCGTCGTCGTAGGCCGCCTGGAACTCGGTGCGGAGGCTGGGCGGAGCGTCCAGCTCGGGGTCGTACTGACGGAGGTCGCTCACCACGGGGGCGTGGGACCAGGGCGGGTCGTCCCGGATGCCGTCCACGCGCACGTCCTCGGCGGTGCGCACGGCGATGGCCACGGTGGGGGTCGGGACCCTGCCCACGGCTTCGAGACTGGCCTGGCCCGAGGCGGGCGCCGCCGCCACCAGCGGGCAACCGCTCGCCACCAGTGCCCCCATCACCCCGATCCTCCCCGCCGTCCATCCACCGCGCCGAAGCATCCGAGCCCCCCCTCCCGAGTCCACGTTCACAAGCTCCTGTAAAGCTTTGGACAGGATCGGGACCCGATTGGTTTCGGCGGCGGCGTCAGCCGTTACGACGACGACGCCGGCAACGCCCCATTTGACGCCCCGCGCTCCCGGGCCTAACTGATAAATCCCGCGCGAACCCCGGGAGGCCTCACGCCGCCGGTCGCTCGGGAGCCATCGTCGTCGACCCTATCGAGGTACGTCCCATGAGACCTTCCCGCTCCGTACTCGCCCTCGCGTGGCTGCTGGCGGCCCTGGTGGCCGCGCCGGCGGCCGTCCACGCCCAGCAGACCTCCCGGACCGAGCCGGTGGAGGGGCTGAGGGAGAACCGGGTCCGCTTGCACGCCCTGACGGGCGCCCGCGTCGTGGTGGCCCCCGGACAGTCGGTGGACAACGCCACCGTCGTCATCCGGGACGGCATCATCGAGTCGGTGCGCTCGGGCGCCCAGCCGCCCGCGGGCGCCCGTGTGTGGGACCTGAGCGGCCACACGGTCTATCCCGGCTTCATCGACGCCCACGGCGACCTGGGCATGGACGCCCCACCCGCGGAAGGCGATGTGGGGCCCACGCACTGGAACCCCCAGGTGCGGGCCTACTTCAGCACGTCGTCGGATCTCCAGGACGATCCGGGCCGGCGCTCGGCCCTCCGCTCTCTCGGCTTCGGCGCGGCCCTCGCGGTTCCTCGCCTGGGGATCTTCCGGGGGCAGGCCGCGGTCATCGACCTGGGAGACGGCAACGTCCGGGAGCGGATCGTGCGCCCGGACCTGGTCCAGTCGGTGTCCTTCAACCGGAGCTTCCAGCTCGGCGGCAGCTATCCCAACTCGCCCATGGGGGTCATCGCCCTCATCCGCCAGACGCTCCTGGACGCCGACTGGTACGAGCGCGCGTGGGACGCCTACGAGGCCGGGGGCCGCACGTTCCTCCCGCCGGAAACCAGCGAGGCGCTGGGGAGCCTCGAACGCGCCGCTGACGGAACCCAGCCCATCCTGTTCGAGGCCACCCGCGAGGAGGACCACCTGCGCGCCCGGGCGCTCGCCGAGGAGTTCTCGATCACGCCCTGGATTCGCGGTAACGGCGAGGAGTACAAGCTCCTGGACGTCATCAGCGCGTCGCCCCTGCCTCTCATCGTGCCCATCGGCTTTCCGGACGCCCCCGACGTGGAGAGCCCCGAGGACGCGCTGGACGCGAGCCTGGCCGAGTTGCGGCACTGGTATCTGGCTCCGGAGAACCCCGGCCGCCTGGCGGCCGCGGGGGTCGAGTTCGCCATCACCGCCGACGGCCTGGGCTCCGAGGACGATTTCCTGCCGAACCTGAGGGCGGCCGTGGCCCGCGGGCTCAGCCGGGACGACGCTCTGGCCGCTCTCACCACGGTCCCGGCCCGCATGCTGGGCATCGAGGGCACGCATGGGACGGTGGCCGCGGGCAAGGTGGCCAACCTCGTCGTCGTGGACGGCGACCTCTTCGGCGACGGCACCATCCTCGACGTCTGGGTCGAGGGTGACGCGTACGATGTGTCGATTCCGCCCCGTGTCGACCCCCGAGGTGCCTGGCTCATCGCAGCCACGGACGGTTCGGGGCAGGAGCTGCGCCTGGATCTGAGGGGCACGCTCAATCGGTTGACCGGGTCCGTCCGGATCGGCGGCACGGATGTCGACCTGGAATCCGCCAGCGCCCGCACGGAGGCCGGCCGGATCCAGGTGTCCTTCTCCACGGAGGCCCTGGGGATGGAGGGCGTGGCCCAACTGTCCGCGTCCGTGGATGACGGCACGCTCTACGGGTGGGGCATGTTCCCGGACGGCACGACCTCCAACTGGGAAGGCCAGCGCGTGGAGGCCTTCGAGGGCGACGGCGGTGGCGGTCCCGCGCGGGACGTGCCGGACCTGAACCTCCCGGACATCCGTCCCGCCATGGAGTTCGGGCGGCCGTCCCTGCCGGCGCAGCCCGCCGCCGTGATCGTGCGCAACGCCACCGTCTGGACGCAGGGGCCCCAGGGCAAGCTGGAAGGCGCCGACCTGCTGGTCCGGAACGGCCGGGTGGTCGAGGTCGGCATGAACCTGACCGCGCCTTCCGGCGCCGTGGAGATCGACGCCACCGGCAAGCACGTCACCCCGGGCCTCATCGATCCCCATATCCACTCCGGGACCCACGGTACCAACGAGGGCGGCTCCGCCATCGTGCCCGAGGTCCGTATGGGCGACGTGGTGACCCACAACAACATCTGGATGTACCGCCAGCTCGCCGGAGGGCTCACCACGGCGCACATCAAGCACGGATCGGCCAACCCCATCGGCGGCCAGAACGTGTTCGTGAAGATGCGTTGGGGTGGGCTTCCCGCTGAGCTCATGATCGACAATCCGCCCCGGACGGTGAAGTTCGCGTTGGGCGAGAACCCGAAGCGGCGCGCGGGGCGGTATCCCGACACGCGCATGGGCACCTACCAGATCATCGCGGACCACTTCCAGGCGGCCCGCGACTACGACGCCCTCTGGGAGGAGTGGGAGCGCGCCGGCCAGGGCCTGCCTCCCCGCCGTGACCTGCGCATGGAGGCCATCAGCGACATACTCGCCCAGGAGCTCCTCATCTCCTCCCACGGCTACCGCCAGGACGAGTACCTGGCCCTGATCCGGCTGGCCGAGGAATTCGGCTTCCGCGTCCAGACCCTCCAGCACGGCGTGGAGGCGTACAAGATCGCGCCGGAGCTGGCCGCCAGCGGCGTCGCGGCGGCGGTGTGGAGCGACTGGTCCTCGTTCAAGGTGGAGGCCTACGACGCCACCACCTACAACGCCCGCATCCTCCTGGAGGCGGGGGTCGTGACCTCCCTGCACTCGGACAACAGCCAGCTCTCCAGCCGCATGAACTGGGAGGCTGGCAAGCTGCTGCGCACCGGCGTCAGCGAGGACGACGCCCTGTCCACGGTGACCATCAACGCCGCTCGCGTCCTGAACATCCAGGACCGCATCGGCTCGTTGGAAGCTGGCAAGGACGCCGACTTCGTCATCTGGAACGGTCACCCGCTCTCTCAGTTCACCAAGGCCGAAGAGACCTGGGTGGACGGCCGGCGCTACTTCTCCATCGAGGAGGACCTGGTCCTCCGCGAGCAGGTCCGGCGCGAGCGCGCGCAGCTCATCCAGCTCGCTCTCGAAAGCCGATAGGGGGGCGCGACCGATGACCATCACCGAGCACGGATCCATGAACTCGACCGAACCGACGCGCGGCCACGCCGCTTTCAGCACCGTTGCCCTCGCGGCCCTCCTGGCGCTCGCGGCGCCGTCGGCGCTCCAGGCGCAGGTGCCCATCCCGGCCCCGCTGCAGAGCGGGCCCATCGCCCTGCGGGGCGCCACCATCCACACCGTCACGAACGGCGTCATCGAGGACGGCACCATCGTCTTCGACGGGGGGATCATCACCGCCGTGGGGGCGGACGTGGCCATCCCGGCCGGGGCCCGGATCGTGGACGTCACGGGCAAGCACATCTACCCGGGCCTCATCGACGCCTACAGCGAGGTGGGCATCTCGGAGATCGGCGCCGTGGACGTCACCAACGACGCCCGGGAGCTCGGCGACTTCAACCCGAACGCCCGGCCCGACATCGCGGTGAACCCCGAGAGCCGCCACATCGGCACCTCCCGGTCCAACGGAGTGCTGGTGACCCTGACGACGCCTTCGGGAGGCCTCATCCCCGGGCTGTCGTCGGCCATGAACCTGGACGGCTGGACGTGGGAGGGGATGACCCTCATG
>DASWKP010000399.1:0-3899 GCA_036396575.1 Longimicrobiales bacterium
GGCCGGACGCCGTGGCTCAGTTCAGCCGAGCCACGACGTCCCGGATAATCCGGGTGAGGTGGGGCTGGGCTCCCATCGCCGTCCCGATGATCGTGGGGATGTCCGCGGGCTCCAAGGCGTCGGGCAGACACTGGTCGGTGATGATGCTCACGCCCAGGACCCTCATGCCCATGTGCCGAGCCACGATGACCTCCGGGACCGTGGACATGCCGACCACATCCGCGCCGAGCGTGCGGAGCATACGGTACTCGGCGCGGGTCTCGAGGTTGGGCCCCGTGACCGCCACGTACACGCCCCGGCGCAGGGGGACGCCCCGATCGAGAGCGGCCTCCATGGCCAATTTCTGGAGCCCCAGATCGTAGGGCTCGGACATGTCCGGAAAGCGGGGTCCCAGCTCGTCCACGTTGGGACCCACCAGCGGGTTGTCTCCGAGGAGGTTGATGTGGTCGTCCAGGAGCACCAGGTCACCGGGCTCCCACAGGGGGTTCATGCCCCCGCACGCGCCGCACACGACCAGAACGTCCGCGCCGAGCCGGCGCATGACCCTTACCGGGAAGGTCACCTCCTGGAGGGAATAGCCCTCATAGCGGTGGAACCTGCCCCGCATGACCACCACGGGCACACCCTCCAGATGGCCCAGGAGGAGCTGCCCCGAATGGCTCTCCACCGTGGGATCGGCAAAGCCCGGCAGCTCCTGATAGGGCACGGCCACCTCCAGGTCGATCTCGTCCGCCAGCGCGCCCAGCCCGGTCCCCAGGATGACGGCCACGCGGGGCTCCAGGCCGGAGTGCGTCCGGACGGCGGCCGCGGCCGCCTGGATGCGGTCCACGAGCAAGCCGGCCTCGTCGAGGCGCCGGGGGGGCGCGCTCAGCTCCATTCACCCTCCCCCTGGTCACCCTGGGAGCGGGGCTTCTTCATCAGGGACAGCCACAGGTCGGGCCCGGGAGGGGACGCGTCGTCCCCGTCGTCCCCGGCGTCCCCGTCGGCCTCGTCGTCCCCGTCGGCCCCGACGGCCTCGACGGCGCCGAGGTCATCAGCCGCCTCGATCGCCTCGACCGCCTCGACGGCGGGGCTGTCATCCACTTCCAGCGCGCTCTCCAGCGGCTCGGCCTCGCTGGCCTCCCGGCCATCCTCCATCTTCCTGTCCGCCGCGTCCGCGTCCCCCACGGGCCCCCCGTCGCCGGTGCCATCGCCCTCCGGCTCCGCGTCCGCTTCCCCCGCTGGCTCGCGCCTGTCGCCGGATCCGGCGCGGGTGAACTCCAGGACGATCCCACGCCCCTTCCCGCCCTCGGCTTCGGCACGGGAGCCCCGCAGCTCCAGGTCCACCGTGGCGTCGTCCAGGGGCGTCCGCCCTTCCTCCACCTCCACCATGTCCAGCTCCCGCTCGAGCAGCGAGCGAAACGCCTTCAGGAAGCGGACGCGCTTCCGCTCCAGATCCTGGAGGGCCTGCCCGCGCTCCACGAGCTGGCGCTCGGCGTCGCCCACGATCTGGCGGGCCTGGGCTTCGGCTTCCTTGCGTTGGAGGTTCGCTTCCCGGTGGGCCTGGGAGCGCACGTCGTCCGCGGCCTCCTGGGCCTGGGCGCGCAGCTCCTCCGACTCCTTCTGGGCCTGGGACCGGATCTCGTCCCTGAGCTCCTGGGCGGAGACGAGGGCCTCCTGCACCGCCTTTTCCCGGCCCTGGGACGAGTCCACCTGCTCCTTGAGGCGCTCCGTCCGTTCCCGGAGCGTCAGGATCTCCTTGACCAGCTCCTCCAGGCGTTCGGCCACGAGTTCCAGGAACCCGTCCACCTCTTCGGAATCGTAGCCCCGGAGCAGCCGGCGGAAGTCCCCACGCTTGTTGCGGACATCCAGGGGGGTAAGGTCGATCATCCGTACCGTCCTTGCGGAGATTCGGTGGGCCGAGCCGAGCTGGCTCCGGCCGGGTGGGGGCGCTCTCCGAAGAGGGCCGTGCCGATGCGCACCAGGGTGCTCCCTTCCTCCACCGCGATGCGGAGGTCATTGGTCATGCCCATGGAGAGCTCGCCTCCGAACCCGGGAGCCTGCCCGCGGATGCGTTCGGAAAGCTCGCGCAGGTCCCGGAACGCGGCCCGCAGCACCGCTTCGTCGTCGGTGAAGGGCGCCATGGTCATGAGGCCTTCGGCCTTCAGCCCCGGGGCGGACGCCGCCTCCAGGATCCGGTCGAGAGCCTCCTCGGGGTCGAAGCCGTACTTGGACTCCTCCCGCGCCGTGTTCACCTGGAAGAGGACCCTCGCGGCGGACTCGCGCTCGACAGCCACGCGCGCGAGGCGGTTGGCGAGGTGAAGCGAGTCGACCGAGTGGATCAGGTCCGCCAGCTCCACGGCCCGGGGGGCCTTCCGGCTCTGCACGTGCCCGATCAGGTGCCAGCGGACGCCCCGGTGGGCTTCGTGCCCTCCGTGCCCCATGTACCCAATGCCCTCCGCCTTCTCCTCCAGCTCTCCGACCCGGTTCTCGCCCAGGTCGGTCAGCCCCGCGGCGAGGGCCGCCCGGACCGCCTCGAGAGGGTGGCCTTTGGTCACCGCCACCAGCGTGACCGAGGCCGGGTCACGGCCCGCCGCGCGGGCGGCCTCGTCCATGGCTTCCCGGACCCGAGGGAGCGTTTCGTTCAGAAGAGAAGCGTACATGATCAGGTATTGTAGGTCCGCATCCACCGCATTTGAAGCCGCGCGGCGCGTCGGAGGTGGGGCGCACAAAAAGAGGACCCCGGCGGGCGCGGCCGCCGGGGTCCTCGTACCGCTGGCGGGCGCTCCGCTACCGGACCTGGAAGATAATGGGCAGGGAGATCCACACCGGAACGACCTTGTCCCGGTTCATCGCCGCCGAGAACCTCATGATGCTGGCCACGTTCATCGCCGCCTCATCGAGCTGCGCGTGCCCCGACGACACGTCGAGACGCCTGTCGCGCACGATCCCTTCCTCGTCGATGAAGAAGTGGACGTGCACCGTGCCGCCGATGCTCGCGTCGCGCAGCAGGGGCGGGTACTCCCGCTCGAGGGTGCGCTGGACCTCCGGCGTGTTGAGCACCCTGGGGGGGGTCGTGAAAGGCGTGAAGGTGGGTGCCGCCGAGATGTCCGTGTTGGTCGTCTCCTCCGGGGGCGGCGGAAGATCCTCCACCGGATTGTCCTCGAAGGTCGTGGGCGCGATCGTGATGTCCTCGTCGATGTTCGCTTCGGCGATCACCGGCGTCGCGGGCCGGGCGATGGCCTCCGGGGGCGGCGGGATCTCGATCTCGGGCGGGAGCACGATGGCCTCGATCTCATCGCCGACGAAGGAGATGTCCGCGGCGGTCATGTCCGGCCAGAAGGCGAACACGCCGAAGTGGACGACCGTGGCTACGGTCATCGAGCCCCAGAACCAACTGCTGAACGAGCGCTTGAAGCGGTCGTTCGCGGACTCGAGGGTCGCGCTCTCGGGAACGGCTTTGGCATTCATCGTCTCTGCCTCGTCATACGCTGTTCGAGTGCGGTGGCGAACGTCACGCGGACCACGTTGGCCGACACCAATTCCTTCTGGATCTGGTCCATGGTGAGGTAAGGCACCTCACGGTCACCCCGGATCGAGATGACCAGGCGGCGCTCCGACTGGGCGTAGAGCGGTCTCACGTACTCGGAGACCTGGTCCATCGGGAACGGCTGGTCGTTGATGTAGAGGGTGCCGTCCCGCTCCACCCAGATGTTCAGGATGTCCTTCTGTTTTTCGTCGATCTTCTGCGTGGCCTCGGCCACCGGCCACGTGATGTCGCGCTCCTTGTCCGACTTGAACACGGTCGTGACCATGAAGAAGATCAGGAGCAGAAAGGCGATGTCCGCCAGCGACGAGGACGGGATTTCCTGGGACGCCTTGGACTTCCGCTCCAATCCGCCTGACTTGAAGGCCATCGG